>JBOHYV010000195.1:0-5052 GCA_050738135.1 Rhodanobacteraceae bacterium
CGTCCCTGGCCTCGGACATGCGGCGCTTGCTCTGCCGTTCGGCTGTGCGCCGCGGCGTCATGCAACGGCGCGGAGAAAAGCTCTGCTTCGTTGCCGGTCATCCATGACCTGCAATGCCGCAGTTTGCTACGACGCAGGCCATGGAGGGCCGGTGTCGGAGCGACCACCGCCACAGGCGCAATGGTTTTTGGGTACTTTTTGCCGAAACAAAAAGTACCCCGCTCGCCGCTGACTAATTCGGCAGGATTGCCGAATTGAACGCCGCAGGCGGCCCGAAGGGCGAGCCACAGGGATGTGGTGGGTAGGCGAGCGGAACAGCACGAAGAAGTATCGGTCTTGCGAGTGACCGGGCCCTCACCCGCCATTTGGCGGAAAAAGATGGATCCCGGCTTGCGCCGGAAGACGACCGTGCGAATTGCAGTCGTTCGTTGTGGACGTGCTGCATCAAGCGCACACGCCAGCGCGCCACCCGATTCCGGTCAGTGCGTCGACCAGCTTTCGAGTTCCAGCGAAAAATTGCTCTTGCCGCGCTGCTCGATCTTGACCGGCGCCGGCAGTTTGGTCGGAGCAAACCATGCTTCGAAACCATCGTCGCCGTCGGTGCGACTGACGCGGACAGCATCGAAGGTACCCGCCGGCACACCCACGCTTTGCCGGCCGTGTGCAACGTAGTGTTGCATCTCGACCCGGTCGCGTACCGCGACGGGCAGCGTGAAACGGGCTTGTCCGTTGGCGAGCCCGGCTGCCAGGGCGAGCGGGACGGTGTGGCGTTCGAGCGCGCCGGGTTGGGTGGCGAAGCGATGCATGCCGTGGTCGTTCACCTCGATGGTGTGGGTGTTCCAGTCGAAACGCACGCTGCGATGTTTGTCTTTCAGCGCCGACTTCAGGGTGTAGTCGTAGCTGATTCCCTGGGGCAGATCACCGACCCATTGGAAGGTGGACGTTTCCTCGATGCTCGCGCCCAGCAGCGAAGCCAGGCCCGCGGTGCCCTTGCTGCGCGTCGTGAGGACCCAGGTGCCGTTGTCGTTGCGGACCAGCGTCAGCGTGGCCGAACCGATCCGGGAACCATCCTTCAGCAATCGGTAGTGCGCGGTGAACGCGGGCACGGGAGCGGCGGCGGTAGCCGTGCAGCACACGGTTCCGAGCATCAGGATCAGGCCGATTTTGCAAAAACGCTGCATGGCATTCATGGCCGGGGCGGTTGACGCCGTGAAGGCTGCCGTGCGGAGCCTGAACGCAGGCTCACGCGGCCATCAGGCGTCCGTTGTTGTCCAGTCGCAGGGGCGCCTCGATCGGTCGATCGTGGAACCGGACCGTGCCGCCCCGTTCGTCCACATGTCCGCGTGCGATGGCATCCACGACGGCCGTGAGCAAGCGATGTTCCTCCGGAAGCAGGCGCGCGGCGAGTGACTCCTCGGTGTCGCCGGGGCGCACGCCCATGCACGTCTGCGCGATCATCGGCCCCCCATCCAACTCGGCGCTGACGAAATGCACGCTGGCGCCGCATTTGGCGTCGCCGGCTTCCAGTGCACGGCGGTGGGTGTGAAGGCCGCGGTATTTCGGCAGCAACGAGGGATGAATGTTGATCATTCGCCCACTCCATGGCGCGATTACCGACGGATCGATGATGCGCATGTAACCGGCCAGCACCACCAGTTGCGCACCGCTGGCGGCGATGTTGGCGAACAGCGCCTGGTCGAATTCACGGCGGGTGGTGAAGGTTTTCGGATCCAGTGCAAATGTGGGAATACCGTGGGCCTCGGCATTGCGCAGCGCCGGGGCGTCGGCCTTGTCGCCCGCGACCAGAGCGAAATTGACCGGCAACCTGCCAGCTGCGCGGGCGTCGATCAGGGCCGCGAGATTGCTGCCGCGACCGGAGGCCAATACCGCGATGGGAAGAGGCCGGGACTCGGGACTCGGGACTCGGGACTCGGAAACGTGGCTCACGCGATTCGGACTCGATTGTCATTGCCGGACGCGGCCACGATTTCGCCGATGACTTGCGAGGGGAGCCCGGATTGCGCGAGCGCATCGCGTGCGGCGGTCACGTCAGCCGGCGCAAGGATCACGGTGAATCCGATCCCGCAATTGAAGGTGCGCCACATTTCCTCGCGCGGCACCTTGCCCTCGCGCTGCAGCCATTCGAATACGGCCGGCAATTCCCAGGTCGACGAATCGATCGCGAGACCCAGTCCGTCCGGCACCACGCGGATGATGTTTTCCCTGAGACCGCCGCCGGTGACGTGGGCCATGCCGTGGATCGCGCCCCGGCGTGCGCGCAGCAACGCGAGAATCGGTTTCACGTAGATCGTGGTGGGCGCCATCAGCGCGTCGGCCAGCGTCACGCCGTCGATGTCCATGTCGAACGGTGAGCCCGCGCGCTCGACGATCTTGCGTATCAGCGAGTAGCCGTTCGAATGCGGGCCGCTGGAAGCGACACCGAGGATGGCGTCACCTGCGCGGATTGCGCTGCTGTCGATGAGTTCCGATTTTTCCGCGGCGCCGACGTTGAACCCGGCGAGGTCATATTCGCCGGCTGGGTACATGTCGGGCATCTCGGCGGTTTCACCGCCGATCAGCGCGCAACCGGCGAGCTCGCAGCCTTTCGCGATGCCCCCGACCACCGCGACGGTGGTATCGACGTCGAGCTTGCCGGTCGCGAAGTAATCGAGGAAAAACAGGGGTTCGGCGCCTTGCACCAGCACGTCGTTGACGCACATGCCCACAAGATCGATGCCGATGGTGTCGTGGCGGCGCAATTGTTGCGCCAGTCGCAATTTGGTGCCGACGCCATCGGTGCCCGATACCAGCACCGGTTCGCGATATCGGCCGGCGAGGTCGAACAGCGCACCGAAACCTCCGAGGCCACCCATCACCCCGGGACGAAAGGTTTTCCCGACCAGCGGCTTGATCCGTTCGACCACCGCGCTGCCGGCGTCGATGTCCACGCCCGCGGCGCGGTAGGAGAGGGCTTCGTCACGGGTGTTCACGGGGGTCTCGGGCAAACGTCTGGCCACGTCGGGACAGGCAATGATAGACGCTGGCGCCACAATTGGGCAGACTTGCGGGGTCGAAACGGAGGTGCGTGCTCATGAACCGGATTTCGGGGGTCCTGCTGCTGGCGGTGGGCGCGGTTGCGGCGGCCTCGGCGCAAACCATTATGCCCCCCCCGAGCACGGGTGCTGCGCCGCCGCCATCCTCCGCGGTCGCGCAGGTCGATCCCTACTCGGCCACCGTGCCGGTCTCCGGCACCAGCGACGACCAGCGCAATACGGCGATCGCCGTCGCGCTGACCGAGGTCCTGCAGAAGGTTTCGCCAGGCTTCGTCGCGAGCTCCGATGAGTTGAACGGAGCGTCCGGCTATGTTCGCGATTTTCATTACCGGCGCGCGGCCACGGGCAGTGGGCTGGAGCTGCAGGTCGATTTCGATCCGGACGCGATAGGTCGGTTGATCGCAACGCACCCTGCAGGTGTGGCGAATGCCGGCGCGGCGGCGGCATCGACCAGCGCGGCGCAGAGCGTGCCGCAAGGCGGCAGCGGAACGCTGTGGGTGGGCGGCATCGACAACGACCATGCGTTCGCCGGTCTTCTTGCCGCCTTGCGGAGCGACACTTCGCTCCACGATGTCACGCCGGTGGGCGCGGAGGGTGACGGCGTGTTGTTGCACCTGGACTACGACCAGCCTCTGGCGACGGTGCTGGCGGCGCTGGAAGCATCGGCGGGGCACCTGAAGCAGGCCGCGCAGCCGCACCCGGGCGCCGATGCGTCGCTGCATTGGGTTCCCTGATGCGACCGCCGTGCCCCGTTGCAGCAAGCCGTGATGTGCCATCGCCGGCGGGGCTTGTCCGCCGGCGGCCTCGCGGCGGGTCATGACGGGCTCGATGGCAAGCACAAGGCCCAAGCCGGAGTTGGCGTTGCGGCACCTGCCCAACCTGATTTCCGTGCTGCGCATTGCGCTGGTGGCGCCGCTGATCGTGATGATCCTGCGTGACCACTACGAAGCTGCGCTGGCGATCGCGGCCATTGCCGGGGTGTCGGATGGCGTGGATGGTTACCTCGCGCGGCACTTCCGCTGGCAGAGCAAATTGGGCTCGATCCTCGATCCGGTTGCCGACAAGCTGATGCTGGTGGGTTGCATGCTGGTGCTCGGGTGGCTCAACGAGGTGCCGCGCTGGCTGGTCGCGCTGGTGGTGGCCCGCGATGCGGTGATCACATTGGGCGTGTTGGCATGGCACCGGATATTGCGCAACTTCCGGGCGCATCCGAGTTGGCTGTCGAAGGCCACCACGGTCGCCCAAATCGGTTTCGTGTTGCTGGTCATCGCCACCCGTGCGTTCGACTGGCAGGCATCGATGGCAATTCCGGTGTGGGTGGTCGCGGTCCTGACCGCGCTCAGCGGCCTGGACTACGTGGTACGTTGGGGACGACTGGCGCAACGCGAACTCGGCAAGGGCAGGCGACCGGCATGACCAACGTCCAACGCTGGCAATGGTTGATCATCGGCGCGGTGATCGGGTGGCTGGTCTGGCTGCTGTCGCCGATCCTGATGCCCTTCATCCTGGCGGGCGTATTTGCCTACCTCGGCAATCCGCTGGTGGATCGCCTGGAACGCCTGCGCCTGGGACGCGGGCTCGCGGCCAGTCTGGTCTTCCTGATCATGTTGCTGATCGTGGCGCTGATACTGGTGCTGCTGGTCCCGTTCGTGCAGCGCCAGATTGCGCGCTTCATAGCGGCACTGCCTGCGTACGCGCTGTGGGTGACGCATACGGCGGTACCCTGGCTGGAACATCAGCTGGGCGTTCCAGCCAGCCAATTCGATGCGTCCACCCTGATTGGACGCGCGCGCGGCCACCTGGGCACGGTCGGAGGCGTTGCCGCCACGGTGCTGCACTATGCGACGCGTTCGGGCCTGGCGCTGATCGGGGTCGGCGTCGCACTCGTACTGGTGCCGGTGGTGACGTTCTACCTGCTGCGCGACTGGGACAAGCTGGTCACGCACGTCGACGCGTTGCTGCCGCGCGACGCGCAAGCCACGATTCGCCGGCTCGCGCG
>JBOHYV010000196.1:0-5013 GCA_050738135.1 Rhodanobacteraceae bacterium
CCGTCCGCCATTGATGCCCCGCCAGGCAATACCCAGCCTACCCTGGACCTGGAGGGAGCAGAACGCTTGAAGCTCGCGCCCTGCGGCCGCATCTTTTCCGCTTCGGATCGACAGCCAAGGCCCGCACCCTCATGCGTACCGACAAACTCACTTCGCGTTTTCAGCAGGCGCTGGCCGATGCGCAGTCGCTGGCGGTTGGGCGCGACCACAACATGCTGGAACCCGTGCATGTGCTGGCGGCGCTGCTCGACCAGCAGGGCGGCTCCACCGCGCCGCTGCTGGCGCAGGCCGGCGTCAACGTACCACTGTTGCGCCGCGAAGTCGGCGAAATGCTGGACAAGCTGCCGAGCGTCAAGGGGCAGGAAGGCAACATAAATGTCTCGAACGAATCGAATCGCCTGCTCAACCTCACCGACAAACTGGCCCAGCAGCGCGGCGACCAGTTCATCGCGTCGGAATTGTTCGTGCTGGCCTGCCTCGATGACAAGGGTGACGTTGGCCGTGCGCTGAAGGCCGCCGGCGCCAACAAGCAGAACCTCGAGGCCGCGATCGACAAGTTGCGCGGCGGCGAAAAAGTCCAGTCCGAAGGCGCCGAGGACCAGCGCCAGGCGCTGGAGAAATACACCCTCGACATGACCGCGCGCGCGGAGAGCGGCAAGCTCGATCCGGTGATCGGCCGCGACGAGGAAATCCGCCGCGTGGTGCAGGTGCTCTCGCGCCGCACCAAGAACAACCCGGTGCTGATCGGCGAGCCCGGCGTTGGCAAGACCGCGATCGTGGAAGGGCTGGCCCAGCGAATCGTCAAGGACGAAGTGCCCGAAGGCCTCAAGAACAAACGCCTGCTGGCGCTCGACATGGGCGCGCTGATCGCGGGCGCGAAGTTCCGTGGCGAGTTCGAGGAGCGCCTGAAGGGCGTGTTGAACGATCTTTCCAAGCAGGAAGGTCGCGTGATCCTGTTCATCGACGAGCTGCACACGATGGTCGGCGCGGGCAAGGCCGAAGGCGCGATGGATGCGGGCAACATGCTCAAACCCGCGCTGGCGCGCGGCGAGTTGCATTGCATCGGCGCGACCACGCTGGACGAATACCGCAAGTACATCGAGAAGGACGCCGCGCTCGAGCGACGCTTCCAGAAGGTGTTCGTGGGCGAACCCAATGTCGAGGACACCATCGCGATCCTGCGCGGCTTGAAGGAACGCTACGCGGTGCACCACGGTGTCGAGATCACCGATCCCGCGATCGTCGCGGCGGCCACGTTGTCGAACCGCTACATCACCGACCGTCAATTGCCCGACAAGGCCATCGACCTGATGGACGAGGCCGCGTCGCGCATCCGGATGGAAATCGATTCCAAGCCGGAGGAGCTCGATCGTGTGGAACGGCGGCTGATCCAGTTGAAGATCCAGCGCGAGATGCTGAAAAAGGAAAAGGATACGGAATCGAAGAAACGCCTTTCCGACCTCGAAGGCGACATCGAAAAAATCGAGCGCGAGTTTTCCGACTTGAACGAAGTGTGGAAGTCGGAGAAGGCCGCGTTGCAGGGCGATGCGAAGATCAAGGAAGAAATCGAGAAGGCGCACCACGAACTCGAGGCCGCGCAGCGCAGGCAGGATTATGCGCGGATGAGCGAAATCCAGTACGGCCAGTTGCCGGAGCTCGAAAAGCAACTCGCGGCCGCGCAGGCCGCCGACCAGCGCGAGTTCAAGCTGGTCAAGGACAAGGTCACCGCCGAGGAGATCGCGGAAGTCGTGGCGCGATGGACCGGTATTCCGGTGTCGAAGATGCTCGAAGGCGAGCGCGAAAAGCTGCTGCACATGGAAGACGCGCTGCACCAGAACGTGATCGGCCAAGACGAGGCGGTGAAGGCCGTCTCCGACGCGATCCGGCGTGCGCGCGCGGGCCTGTCCGATCCGAATCGCCCCTCCGGTTCATTCCTGTTCCTCGGTCCCACCGGGGTCGGCAAGACCGAACTTTGCAAGGCGTTGGCCAATTTTTTGTTCGACACCGCCGAGGCAATGGTGCGGATCGACATGAGCGAGTTCATGGAAAAGCACTCGGTCGCGCGCCTGATTGGTGCGCCGCCAGGCTACGTCGGTTACGAGGAAGGCGGTTATCTCACCGAGGCCGTGCGCCGGCGCCCGTACAGCGTGATCCTGCTGGACGAGGTCGAAAAAGCGCACCCGGACGTGTTCAACATCCTGTTGCAGGTGCTGGATGACGGCCGGCTCACCGACGGCCAGGGTCGCACGGTGGACTTCCGCAACACCGTGATCGTGATGACCTCGAACCTCGGCTCGCAGCAGATCCAGGAGATCGCATCCTCAGGCATTGACGAGGATTCGCCCGAGGCCTACACCCAGATGAAGGCGGCGGTGATGGGCGTGGTGCAGGCGCACTTCCGTCCCGAGTTCATCAACCGACTGGACGAGATCGTGGTGTTCCATCCGCTCGACAAGTCGCAGATCCGCGAAATCGCGCGGCTGCAGACGCAATACTTGGCCAGGCGTTTGCAGGAGCGCCAGATCGATCTCGAGATTTCCGACGGGGCATTGGTGCTGCTCGGCAACGTCGGCTTCGATCCGGTGTACGGGGCGCGCCCGCTCAGGCGCGCGATCCAGGCGCAGCTCGAGAATCCGCTGGCGCAAAAGATCCTCGCCGGCGAGTTCGTCGGCGGCGACACCATCGCGGTCGATGCCGGAGGCGGCAAGCTGGTGTTTCGCAAGCATTGATCGTTTGCAGCACGACAGTCTCTCGCCAGGGCCGCTTCAGGCGGCCGCCACGGGCTTGCTGCTGTTCCAGATGTCCCGGTGCAACTCCCACTACCCCGCTTCGTGCTTCCAGACCACGACGTACTTGCCGCTGCCCAATACTTGCCCGGTCGCGTCGGCGAGCGTGAATTTGCCCACTTCCGTGGCCGTACTGCCGTGCACTTCCGCTTCGGCGGTCTCCAGCGTCGCCGTCTTGATGCCCATGTCCATGGCGCCTTGCGCATGCGCTCGCCCTGTTGCACGCCACGCAGGGCCGCGCGGGGATTGATCCCGCCGCGCACGACGCTTATCTGGTCGGCTTGCAATACTTGAGTCGCCGCAACACCGCCGACATCAACCGGGCGATCGCGTACTTCAAGCGGGCCATCCATGCAGATCCGGATTACGCGGACGCGTGGGCCGGCGTGGCAGTCCGCTCCCCGCCGCGCCCGCGCATGCGGACCACTGAAGCGCACGATGCGGGTGGATGGTCGGGTTTGCAGTTTGCGACACGCGCGAGCCACCGCCGCCATTTCGCCTCGCCCGTGGTCGTCGTTATAGTGCCTTGATGTCGTGGACTGACTTCGGGTACGCAGATGGCGCGGATTGAAGACTACGCGGTAATCGGCAGCCGCGAAACCATGGCGCTGGTATGCCGTGACGCCTCCATCGACTGGCTGTGCCTGCCGAGATTCGATTCCGACGCCTGCTTCGCCGCGCTTCTGGGCGATCGTAGCCACGGCTTCTGGCAAATTTCGCCGGCCGCGGAGGTGATCCAAAGCGAGCGGCACTACCGCGACGGCACGCTGGTGCTGGACACCGTGTTCGAGTGCGCCGAGGGCAAGATCAAGATCTCCGATTGCATGCATGCTGCGGCCAACCACGACCGCGTCGATCTGTTGCGGGTGGTTTCGGGCGTCGAAGGCAAGGTGCCGATGCAGTTGCGGCTGTGTCTCCGTTTTGGCTATGGCCGGGTGATTCCCTGGGTCAGCCGCACCGGAGATGGTCGCCTGCAGGCCGTCGCCGGACCGGACCGGGTGGTGCTGGCCACGCCTGTTGCGTTGCGCGGTGAAGACCTGAACACGGTCGCGGAGTTCTCGGTGGCAGCGAACGAGATCGTGCCGTTTGCGATGACCTGGGTGCCCTCATGGCAGGGCTTGCCCGAGCCGTTGGACGCCATGGTGCTGGTCGAACACGAGACTCGGGTCAACGAAGTCTGGTCCGATCGTTGCCGCAAGGCCGGACCCTGGACGGACGCGGTCAAGCGTTCGCTGGTGACATTGAAGGCGCTTACCCACCGCGACACCGGCGGCATCGTCGCGGCCGCCACGACTTCACTGCCCGAGCAGCTGGGCGGCTCACGCAATTGGGATTATCGGTACTGCTGGTTGCGTGACGCCACGCTGACCCTGCTGGCGCTGATCGCGGGCGGTTACGTCGATGAAGCTGCCAGCTGGCGCGAATGGCTGTTGCGTGCGGTGGCGGGCGACCCGGCCAACCTCAGGATCATGTACAGCCTGGCGGGCGAGCGCCGGCTGAGCGAATACGAATTGCCGTGGCTCCCCGGCTACGAATCCAGCGCGCCGGTGCGGGTCGGCAACGCCGCCAGCAACCAGTTGCAACTGGATGTGTATGGCGAGGTGATGGATGCATTGCACCACGGCCGTCGACACGGGCTGTCCGCGCTGGAATCGGGCTGGAGCCTGCAACGCACGATGGTCGAACACCTGGAGTCGATCTGGCAGCAACCGGACGATGGCATCTGGGAAATCCGCGGTCCGCGGCGACACTTCACGCATTCCAAGGTGATGGTCTGGGTGGCGTTCGACCGCATGATCCACAGCGCGGAAGAATTTGGCCTCGAGGGCCCGCTGGAGCATTGGCGCGAGCTGCGCCAACAGGTGCATGACGACGTGTGCGAACACGGCTTCGACAAGAAACTGGGCAGCTTCGTGCAGTACTACGGCGCCGATGGCGTGCTCGACGCCAGCCTGCTGCAGGTTCCCTTGACCGGGTTCCTGCCGGTCGACGACGAGCGCGTGCGCGGCACCATCGCTGCAATCGAAAAACACCTGACCAGCCACGGCTTCGTGCGCCGCTACGACACCGGGTCCGGTGTGGATGGGTTGGCGGGCGACGAGGGCGTGTTTCTCGCGTGCAGCTTCTGGCTGGTGGACTGCATGATCATGCAGGGGCGCCTGGAAGAAGCGCGCGACGGGTTTGAACGGTTGCTTGCCTTGCGCAACGACGTCGGCCTGCTGTTGGA
>JBOHYV010000197.1:0-5006 GCA_050738135.1 Rhodanobacteraceae bacterium
GCCTCGGCGGCGAGCGAGCCACTTTTTGTTTCGGCAAAAAGTGGCCAAAAACCATCGCGCCCGTGGCAGTGATCGAACGAACATCGTGTTCGTTCGATTTCCCTGCGATGCGCGTCGAACGGCGGCCGCGCCGAACTCGCACATCCCTGTGCTCAAACATGCGGCGCTTGCTCCGCCGTTCGGCTGCGCTTCTCGGCACCGCCAACGGCGCCGATTGTCGCTCCGCTACCGGCCCTCCATGGCCTCGCCCGAAGCAAACACCAACACGCCGCTTCGCCCACCGCGCGCGCTGGATGCGCGCCAAACGGGGCCCCTTGAACACGGCGAGCGACTGACGGGAATGCCCGTAGGGTGGCCCGCACGACGCGGGCCAGTTCGCCGCAGGTACATGGACGTACCGTCGGCGAACCCCGGCGGCCGCGAGCGAATCTGGAGCACAGGGATGTGCGAAGGACGTGTTCGCGGGGTGGCCTTTCTCTTGGTGACTTCTCTTTGGCCAAGCAAAGAGAAGTCACCCGGCCGCCCGGGAGGCGGACGGAAAAAGACATGGATGTCAGGTGACGCCTTGCGAGGACCCGGACCCTCACCCGGCGCTACGCGCCACCCTCTCCCGCAGGGAGAGGGGCAAGGCTGGGGCCCGCGCCGTGGAACGGCGCGGAAAAAGACAGGGATGTCGTGTGAACACTTTGCCAGGCCGCCACCGAGGTAGGCTGGACACGAACGTGGCTCACACCAAGCATCGCGCGATTTGCGCGCGGACGCATCAAATCGGGATCCCGGCTCGGCGTACACCCATGTACTGGCCGGAATGACGACATCCTGTCGTCACTTGACCTGCGACACCATCCATTTGACGGTGGCTTCGATCTGCGCGTCGGTCAGTGCCGGGTTCCCGCCACGCGCCGGCATGTGGTTGCCGTCGGGACCCGTGTAGCCGTCCTCGGCGTGCTTGATCAAGGTGGCGATGCCTTCCTTGATGCGCGGCGCCCACGCGGTCTTGTCGGTGATCTTCGGCGCACCCGCGGCGCCGGTGGAATGACAAGTGGTACACAGCTTGCCGAAGATGGTCTTGCCGTCGGTGGTACCGCCGTATGCGACCTTCGAGGCGGCGGATTTGTCCGCGGCGGCCTTGGCCGCCTGCATCGCGGCGCGGCCGGTGTCACCGGCGTAGACGGCGCTGACCGGGGTGATGCGTTCGCCTGCCCGTTGTACTTGCTGCTGATTGTGGTGTTTTGGCAGCGACGCCCATACCAACGTGCCGATGATGATCAGAAGCACTGCGGTGCCCGCGAGCATGACGATCATGAGCGCAAAGTGCTTCATGAAGGTACGATCGGATGGGGTGAGGTTCATGCTCACTTGCAAACTCCCGTTGAAAGGTTGCGACCGTCCCCGGGCCCCCGCGGACGCCATAAATCCGCGCAAGTATAGCGGTCCGGTAATGCGGCTCCAAATCGGCAGCGCGTTGACCTGAATTAGACACGCGCCCCTGTACAACACCAGACTTTCGCCGCGGTGCGGAATGCACAGGCAGGGCGAACACCGGCCGCCGCACCCGGTTCGATCGGCGGGCAATGCCCTTCCTGCACCGGCAGGAGCGCCGGTTTGAAGGCCGACGGCCACCGACGGGGCCTGCCCCCGACTTGATCCGGACGGCGAGCCACGCCTGATGTGGCGGGCGACGAGCAGGTTGTTCAGGGATTTCCAGGATGCGAGAGCATGTCTGACAAACGCTACGACATCATCGTGATCGGTTCCGGCCCCGGGGGCGCGACCCTCGCACAGCGGCTGGCGGCATCCGGCCGACGGATCCTGATCCTGGAACGCGGCGACTTCCTGAAGCGCTCACCCGACAACTGGAGTCCGAAATCGGTCTTCATCGACAACGCCTACCAAGCCACGGAAACCTGGTACGACAAGACCGGCAAGGCCTTTCATCCGGGATTGCACTACTTCGTCGGCGGCAATTCGAAAATGTACGGCGCGGCGCTGTTCCGGCTGCGCGAACGCGATTTCGAAACATTGCAACACGCGGATGGCGTGTCGCCCGAATGGCCGTTGAAGTACGACGTGTTCGCGCCGTACTACGACGCGGCCGAGAAACTTTTCCACGTGCACGGCGCAGCCGGGGAGGATCCGACCGAACCGCGCCGCAGCGGGGCCTACCCGTTCGCACCCGTCGCGCACGAACCGCGCATGCAGGAACTCTCGGACACCCTCGCAAAACATGGCCTGCACCCGTTCCACATGCCGCTCGGCATCCTGCTGGACGAGCAGGACGGCCAGGTTGCACGATCCAGCCCCTGCATCCGTTGCGGCGCGTTCGATGGCTACCCCTGCCCCACCAACGGCAAGGCCGACGCCGAAATCATGTGCATCAACCCGATGCTGGCGGCGCACCGGAACGTGACGCTGCTGACCGGCGCGTACGTATCGCGGCTGGGCACCGACGCTGCCGGGCGCAGCGTGAATGCCGTCGAAGTCGAACGGGAGGGCGCGAAGGAAACGTATTCCGCCGACATCGTGGTGGTCGCGTGCGGCGCGCTGTCCTCGGCGCTGCTGCTGTTGCGTTCCGCCAGCGACAAGCATCCGAACGGCCTGGCCAACGGTTCCGATCAGGTCGGTCGCAACTACATCCGTCACAACCAGTCGGTGCTGATGGCGATCACCCGCGAACCGAACGACACCATCTTCCAGAAAACCGTCGGTGTCAGCGACTACTACTTCGGCGCGGATGATTGGAAATTTCCGCTCGGATTGATCCAGATGACCGGCAAATCGCATCCGGACACGATCCGCGGCGAAGCGCTGCCGGCGTGGCTGGAGTGGCTGCCGGCCCAGCCGTTCGAATATCTCGCCCACCATTCGCTCGATTTCTGGCTCTCCAGCGAGGACCTGCCGAAACCGGAAAACCGGATCCGCTACGACGACGGACGCGTGGTGGTCGAGCAAACCGACAACAACATGCAGGCACACCACCACCTGCGCGCGAAACTCCAGTCCCTGCTGGAGCCGATGGGGGCGCATCCGCATTTCCTGGAGCGCCGCTACTACCTCGGCAAACCTGTTCCGATCGGCGGCACCGCGCATCAGGCCGGCACCGCGCGCTTCGGCACCGACCCGCAATCCTCGGTGCTCGACCTCGACTGCAAGGCGCACGAAATCGATAATCTGTACGTCGTCGACGCGAGTTTTTTCCCCTCGATCGGCGCCGTGAATCCGACCCTCACCATCGTCGCCAATGCGCTGCGCGTCGCCGACCGGATCGCGGAGCGGATGAAGTGATGAAAACCGGAAAACCGGGGTCAGAGTGCACTTTCGTGGAAGTAATCGCACCTCTATTGCGCCGCAACCCGAAAGTGCACGCTGACCCCGGTTTTTCTCCAGGGAGCGCGCCATGTGGCTGAACCTCTATTTCATTCCGATCCTGATCCGCGTGTGTCTGGTGGTGCTGTTTCCGTTCAGCGCGCTGGACAAGATCGTGTTCTGGAAGGATGCCATCGCGCAGGCGGATTCCTCGCTCCTGCCGCACTGGAGCGGGCCACCGCTGCTGGTGGCCGCGATCGTGGTGGAAGCCGTGGCGCCGTTCTGCATCGTCATCGGCTGGCACGATCGCATCGCCGCGTTGGTGCTGGCGCTGTTCTGCGTGGTTACCGCGATCCTGTATCACCCCTTCTGGAAGTATTCCGATTTCTGGAAGTCGGGCAACAGCGTCGGGCGCAGCCACTTCTGGGATTTCCTGAAGAACTTCGGGTTGGTCGGCGGTTTGCTGTTGGTCGTGTTCGCGACACAACTTGCGCCTGCCGGTGTGATCGCGCGCCGGCCCTTGTCCTCGACCGCGGTGTACACGCCGGCCGGCACCGCACCGTCTTCGGCAGTGGCCGGCGGCATCAAGCAGGAGTAGGGCGGACACTGTCCGCCTTCACAAGCCGGCGGACAATGTCCGCCCTACGGATGAGGTGAATGACGTTGCACACCCAGGAAACCCGAAAGCCACCCACGCTCGAATACTGGTGCGTGTACGTCGACGGGCAAGGCATCAGCCATCAGGAACGCCGCACGATCAGCGATTTCGAGCGCCAAAGTATGGGCGGTGCGGCACCGCAGTGGAATGCAGTCCAGCAAGATTCGCCACGCAAGGCCATCTTCAGCGTGCTCCCCGCACATTGGATCGGCGAGTGGCACGAGAATCCCGCGCCACAATGGATCGTGCCGCTGTCGGGGCGCTGGTTCGTCGAGACCATGGACGGCCAGCACGTCGAGATGGGCGCGGGCGAAGTGTCGTTCGGCGGCGACCAGGGTTGCGTCGCCGATGCCAATGGCCACAAGGGCCACCGCTCGGGAACGGTCGGCGACGAGCCGGCGGTGTTGCTGCTGGTGCAGATGGACGATACGCGATGAGCGATTACGAAATCATCGATCCGCGCTTCCGTTCGATGGTGTTGCCGAATGCACCGCTGGAAAAACTGGCTGAAGGTTTCCGCTGGCTGGAAGGCCCGGTGTGGTTCGCCGACCTGCAATGCCTGCTGTTCAGCGACATCCCGAACGATCGCATCATGCGCTGGACCCAATCCGGCGGCGCATCGGTGTTCCGCCAACCGTCGCGTTTCGCCAATGGCCACACCCGCGACCGCGAGGGGCGGCTCGTCGGTTGCCTGCACGCCGGGCGCGCGGTCGTGCGCACCGAGCACGATGGCGGCATCACCACACTGGCCGATCGCTATCGGGACAAACGCCTCAATTCGCCCAACGACGTGGTAGTGAAATCCGACGGCAGCATCTGGTTTTCCGACCCGCCGTATGGCATCCAGACCGACTACGAAGGCGGCAAGCGCGCGTCCGAATTGCCCGCCAACCTGTACCGCCTCGATCCGCGCGATGGATCACTCGAGGTAGTGGCCGGTGACATCGCGGGACCGAACGGCTTGTGCTTTTCGCCCGACGAATCCCGCCTGTACGTCACCGATACCGGCGTGCAGTTCGACCCCGACTCCGAACGTTGCATC
>JBOHYV010000198.1:0-5005 GCA_050738135.1 Rhodanobacteraceae bacterium
GGCGCATCGCGTACAGGCCATCAAAGCTGATCTGGTCGCCGATTACCCACATCAGCAACCACTCGCGGCCGATGCCGGCAAGGTAGCCGCAGAAGCTGCCTTCCTCGAGATCGCCGCGCCAGATCCGCACCAGATCGTGGCGCTGCAGGGCACCGCGCAATTTGGGCCGCGGGCTCGCCGACTGGAATTTCAGGACCTTTCCCATGCCCTCATTCTAACGGGTCGGGGCGGGAGAGGTGCCGGGCTTGCTACAGGATGTAGCGCGACAAGTCCTCATTGGAAGCGAGATCTTTGAGGTTTTTATCGACATATTCGGCGTCAATAGAGTAATGTTCGCCGCTTTTGTCAGCAGCCTCGAACGAGATCGACTCCAGCAGCCGCTCCATCACGGTCTGCAGGCGGCGGGCGCCGATGTTCTCGGTGCTTTCGTTCACCTTGAAGGCGACCTCGGCCAGCTTGGCGATGCCGTCGTCGGTGAACTCGAGCTTCACCCCTTCGGTGTTGAGCATCGCCACGTACTGCTTGGTCAGGGCGTTGTGCGGCTCTTTCAGGATGCGTTCGAAATCCTGCACCGAGAGCGGCGACAGTTCCACCCGGATGGGCAGCCGGCCCTGCAGCTCGGGGATCAGGTCGGAGGGTTTGGCCATCGAAAATGCGCCGGAGGCGATGAACAGCACGTGGTCGGTCTTGACCTGCCCGTACTTGGTCGACACGGTGGAGCCTTCCACCAGCGGCAGCAGGTCGCGCTGCACGCCCTCGCGCGACACCCCCGCGCCACCCCAGTCGCTGCGCTGGGCGACCTTGTCGATCTCGTCGATGAACACGATGCCGTTCTGCTCGCAGTTCTCGATGGCCTGGGCGCGCAGTTCGTCGTCGTTGAGCAGCTTGCCGGCCTCTTCATCGATCAGCAGCGGTCGCGCAGCCTTGATCTTCAATTTTCTTTTTTGCGTCTTGCCACCACCCATGTTCTGGAACATCGAGCTCAGCTGTTGCGACATTTCTTCCATGCCCGGTGGCGCCATGATCTGGACGCCCACGTTCATCGAAAACTCCAGTTCGATCTCGCGCTCGTCGAGCGCGCCCTCGTGCAACTGCTTGCGCAGCTTCTGGCGGGTGGAGGAGTCGGACTCGATCTGTTGCTGATCGCCCTGCTGGTCCCAGCCGCCACTCGCCTCGCGGCGCGGCAGCAGCGCGTCGAGGATGCGCTCATCGGCGTGTTCTTCGGCCTGCGAGCGCACCCGCTCCTTGGCCTGGTCGCGGGTCAGCTTGTAGGCGACATCGGCGAGGTCGCGCACGATCGAGTCCACGTCCTTGCCGACGTAGCCCACCTCGGTGAACTTGGTGGCCTCGATCTTCACGAATGGCGCCTTGGCGAGCGTGGCAAGGCGCCGCGCGATCTCGGTCTTGCCGACGCCGGTCGGCCCGATCATCAAGATGTTCTTGGGCGTGACCTCGTTGCGGAACGCAGGCTCGAGCTGCATGCGGCGCCAGCGGTCGCGCAGGGCAATGGCAACCGCGCGCTTGGCGTTGTCCTGGCCGATGATGAAGCGGTCGAGTTCGTTGACGATTTCGCGGGGGGTCAATTCAGACATTTGGGGGACCGGGGACAGGGGACCGGGGACCGGTCAGGATGGAGGGCGATGATGATTTCGAGTGGTGCTGAGCGACGGCGGAGTCGCTGGAACAAGAGCAAGGCCTTCACGTGGCTCAGGTCCCCGATCCATGGGCCCCTCACAGCTCTTCGATCGTGACGTTGTGGTTGGTGTAGATGCAGATGTCGCCGGCGATGCCCAGCGCCTTTTCGACGATCTGATGGGCGTCCATGTCGGAGTTTTCCAGTAGCGCGCGTGCGGCGGCTTGCGCATAGGGCCCCCCGGAACCGATCGCGATCAGGCCGTGCTCGGGTTCCAGTACGTCGCCGTTGCCGGAAATCAGCAAGGATGCATCCTTGTCTGCGACCGCGAGCATCGCCTCGAGGCGGCCGAGGCGGCGATCGGTACGCCATTCCTTGGCCAACTCCACCGCGGCCCGGGTCAGCTGGCCGTTGTGCTTGGCCAGCTTGTCCTCGAACAGCTCGAACAACGTGAATGCATCCGCGGTGGCGCCGGCAAATCCAGCCAGCACATCGGCATTCTTGCCGAGCCGCCGGATCTTGCGGGCGTTGGCCTTGACCACGGTGTTGCCCAGCGTGACCTGTCCGTCGCCGCCGAGGACGACCTTGCCGCCCTTGCGCACGGAGAGGATGGTGGTGGCGTGGAAGGATTCCATGGACGCATCTCGGCTCAAGGGTTGCAAACTAGGTGGGGCCATGGCAAGCCTGCTTCAATGACCGGCAACGGGATCCGTGCCGTTCTGCAATCGCGTGGTCAGCGGGTAGGGCGGGCATCGCCCGCCGCATCCTTAGGCGGCGGACGGTGTCCGCCCTACTTCTGTCGGTCGCTCTTGCGCTTGGCTCGCGGATGCGCGGCGTCGTACACCTTGGCCAGATGCTGGAAATCCAGATGGGTGTAAATCCGGGTGGTGCCGATATCGGCGTGCCCCAGCATCTCCTGCACCGCGCGCAGGTTGCCGGAGGATTCCAGCGGGTAGGGCGGGCATCGCCCGCCACATCCTTAGGCGACGGCGGTGGACGGTGTCCGCCCTACTTCTGTCGGTCGCTCTTGCGCTTGGCTCGCGGATGCGCGGCGTCGTACACCTTGGCCAGATGCTGGAAATCCAGATGGGTGTAAATCTGGGTGGTGCCGATATCGGCGTGCCCCAGCATCTCCTGCACCGCGCGCAGGTTGCCGGAGGATTCCAGCAGGTGCGAAGCACAGGAATGCCGGAGCAGGTGCGGATACACGCGCTTCCATACGCCCTGCGATCGTGCGCGGCGCTTGATGGCCGCGCGCACGGCACCGGGCGTCAGCGGTTTGCCGGCCCGGCCGCGCAGGACAGGCTCGTCCGCCCCCGCGGCTTGCGAATCACGCAATGCCGCAAGTGCTTCCAGCGCCATCCGTCCGACCGGCACGATGCGGGTCTTGTTGCCCTTGCCGGTGACCCGCAGCAAGCCCTGCTCGACATCCAGATCGCGCCAGCGCACACCGCACAATTCGGAGACGCGCAGGCCGCTTGAATACAGCAGTTCCAGCATCGCGCGGTCGCGCAAGGCCAGCGGGTCGCCGGCAGTCACTTCGACCAGCCTCGCGGCTTCGTCCACGTCCAGGACGTCCGGCAGCCTCCGCCGCACCTTGGGTGAGCGCACGCCGGCGGCGGGGTTGTTCCGGATTTTCCCTTCGCGTGCGAGGAAGCGGAAGAAGCTGCGGAATGCCGACAAGGCCGCGCGCAACGAGGGCGGTTCAAGTCCGCGCCGATGTTCATTCGCGATCAGGGTCTGCAGTTGTTCACCGCGCAGCTCGTTCCAGTCTGCGAGGGAAAGGCCCTCGGCAAACCGTGTCAGGGCTGCCAGTGCGTGCGCGTAGTTGCGCAGGGTGCCGGGCGAATAGCGCCGCTCGACTTTCAGGTATTCGAGAAAATGGTTCGTGTCGTCGGCGAGCCGTGGCATTTCACGTGGCCGGAAAGCGCGAAATCGCGGCGTCCAGGGCCTGCGCGATCAGCTTCAGGAAGATCGTGCCGATGCCGGGATGGAAGCGGTCGGGATCTTCACTGCCGATCGCGAGCATGCCGTGGTCGCCGATCTTCAGTAGTGCTGCGGAATGCACCCGATCGGCGTCGGCGCCGAACAGGCGATCGAGCTTTTCCCGTGCCAACCTGCCACAGGTGGGTTCGCCCCGCGCCAGAAAATCGGCAAATGCCGGCAGCGCCTTCGCGCCCGCAGGCACGCCCAGCAACCAGTCGCCATGCCGCGAGGCCGGGCTTTCGCGCCACAGCATCAGGCGCACGAGGTCGGTGTGGAAGTCTTCGTTCAGGGCACCGACGAAGCTCCTCAGCGTGTCGGCGAGGCCGCTGTCACGCAGCAGGCCCAGCGTGAGCGTGTGCACGCGCACCATCAATTGCTCGTTGTCGCCTGCGTTCGTGACGAGCTCGGTCAGCCGCCCGCTGAGTTCGCGGTTGCGCGCCCGCAGCGTGTCCAACTGGTACGCCGCCAGCGAGGCCGCGGGACCGTGCTCACGCGGCATCACCAGTTCCGTGGCGAGATCGGGAAAATCTTCCAGAAAAGCCGGGTGCTGGCGCAGGTATTCGGCGACGTCGGTGGCTTCTAGGCTCTGCTTCAGGGTCGGATCGGCCATGTAGGGCTCCGGTGGCATGCGCGCAGTTTGGTGAATTGCGTGGGCGGCTGCAACCGACCGTCAAGATGCTTCAAGCCACGTTCCATCGAACGAGAAGGCTGCGGGACCCGTCATCCACAGCGCGTGACCGGGGCCCCGCCACTGGATGTCGAGCGCACCGCCCGGCAATTCCACGCGCACCGCGTCGCCGACGCGGCCATCGCGATGCAAGGCCGCGACGGCAGCGCAGGCGCCGCTGCCGCAGGCCAACGTCCAGCCGGCGCCACGCTCGTGCACCCGCAGGCGCACGTTGCGTTCGTTCACGACCTGCACGAAGCCTGCGTTGACGCCGTGCCGGAACCGCGGGTGCGCCGTGATGCGCGGACCGAGACGATCGATTCGCGCCGATGTGACGTCCGTGACTTCCATGACGGCGTGCGGATTGCCCATTGATACGAGGGCGAGCTTGACTTGCTCGCCGTCGATGTCCAATTCGTGGCGGCTTGCCGGTGCTGACGCATCGAAAGGAATCCGCGCGGAGTCGAACTCGGGCTCGCCCATTTCCACCGCGACGGTTGCGGCATCGATCAGGCGCAGGCCGATCTCGCCGCCCGGGCTTTCCAGCTTCACTTCCTCGCCAATCGCGACCAGGCCGGCCCGGTGCAGCCATGCGCCGATGCAGCGCGCGCCGTTGCCGCATTGCTCGGCGAACGAGCCGTCGGCGTTGCGGATTGCGTAGGCGGCGATGCACGCGCGAGTGTGTGCGGGTCCAACGACCAGCATCTGGTCGAAGCCGA
>JBOHYV010000199.1:0-5005 GCA_050738135.1 Rhodanobacteraceae bacterium
CGACGATGTCGGATTCCCACAGTTTGTGCCATGCGGCAACATGGCGGGCAAGCAGTGTGCCGAAACCCCTTGTGCGTGCGTGGGTCGCAAGCACGAGATCCGCCTTCGCATCGCCACCCCAGTCCTGTCGGGACGCGGCGATGTACTTCGTGAAGGTGTAGGTCACGTCCTTGTGCACATCGGCAACGACATCAAGCGACAATATGTCGGACGTCTTTTCCAACTTGATGCTTTCGACCTTCAGGCCGCGCGGCAATTCGATGGCTGCGGCTTCCGCCATCTTCAGGCCGTTGACGGCGTGGCCGTCCAGCCACAACGTCCGTTGTCCGGTATCGCCTCCGTCGTCGCTGACGACCGTGGTGCCCGGATACCAGACCGGCGCGCGATCGGGTACGGGAACCGGCTTGTCGTTGAGGTTCTGCCCGCTGGCGATCACCGCATCGATCATCTGGTCGCCGGTCATCTTGTCGATCGGAAAGCGCGGCTGGTGCCCCGACCAGATCCGGAACGGAAACCTGAGCCGCACCTTGCCGTCGAACCGGGGGGTGATCGAAACCCTCGTCGCCGCGAGATGCGGATCGGCCTGGCTGACGAAGGTGACGACCTTCACCTGGCTCGGCTTCTTTACGTATTCGAAGCGGTAGCTCGTGGTCAGGGTGCCGTCGTACATGTTCAGCGTTTGCCGGTAATCCGCGAAGATCTTCGGATCAAGACGCGTTGAATTCATCCAGCCGGTGCCGGGGTTGTAGTCGATCTCGCTCCACCCGGGAATCGCCGCCGGTCGCGAGATGTCGCCTTGCGTGTAGTCCATGAAGGCGACCATGTACGCCCTGTCGGGCTCGGTGCCGCGCACCGACGTCATGGTCGAGAAATATCCGTTGGCGAGGTATGACGGAAAGTATGATCCGAAATTCCTGGCCGTGGCGGTCAGCAGAAAACTGGGATCGGTCGCGTTCCGTGCGAGGGCCGGCACCATCGGCGCGAATGCACACAGCGAGGCCAACAACAGGGTGCGGAATTTCATCGCTGAGCTCCCAACCAGCGCTCCAGTTTGCCAATGGTACGACATGAAACGTGCGAGCGCGCGCGTTGCCGCCCAGCGGAGTGCCCGGAGCCGCGACCGGCCAAAATCCCGCAGCCCGGATCGACGTCAGCACGATCCGGGCCGCGGGCGAGCGACCATGGTCAGAACTTGTACTTGGCCTGGAAAAACACCTCGCGGCCCGTCAGCGGACGGGCCATGATCACTCCACCTACACCGATGCTGGAGCCCGTAAAGCGCGCGTTGCCCTCGGTCAGACCGATCGCATTGGTCAGGTTGGTGCCCTGCAGGCGGAATTGCCAATCGGAACCGACGTTGGCCACCAGGCCTGCGCCGAGCGTGTGGAAGGTGCCCAGCGGCTGCAACCCGGTCTGGTCCTCGTAGCGCTGGCCGGCATATTCGTAGCTCAGGAAACCGGTGACATCGCCCCAGCTGGTCGGCAGCGTGTAGCTCGGCATGAACAGGTAGCGCACCTTGGGCTGGCGCTGCAGCGGCGCACCATCGAAACTGACGCACTGGGTATTGCCGTTGATGTCAACGAACGTTGCGCAGCCGTTGTGGTGGGTGTAGTGCCCGTCCATGAAGTCGGCGATCAGTTTCAAATGCAGGTTCTCGATCGGCGACCAGGTGGTATTGAGGTCCAGCCCGTGGGTGTTGGCGCCGTAGTTCTCGAACGGCCCGATCGGCTTGCCGGCGATGCTTTCCTGGTACGGCAAGCCGGTGAACAGCCGGTGATAGATGCTCACGTCGAGGAACAGGACGCCCGACTGGAACTTGAAGCCGGCCTCCATGTTCTTGATCTTCTGCATCGGCGCGAAATTCCCGTCGGTGCCGCGGATGCCGTTGTCGAAATCATCGAAATGCGCGCCGGTGTCGGCACGGACATACGCACTCATGTGGTCGTTGAACTCGTAGTTCGCGCCGGCGGTAAATGACGGGTGGGTCTTGTCGTAGTGCTCCATGTCCCAGGTGCCATTGCAGACCGGGGTGGCGTTGTCGTACAGCGTGAGCGGATTGCCGTCCAGATCGACCGCCGTCGTGTTGCAGGTCCGCTGGTAGGCGTCGAGGTTTTCCATGCGTCCGCCGGCCTGCAACAGCCACGGGCCGATTCTCCATGTGTCGGACAGGTACAGCGCCTTGTTGGTGGCCAAGCCGGCCTCGATGATGTCGAAGTTGCTGTTGAAATTGACGAAGCCCTGCGGGTTGGCTACCACGGTAGTCTGGCCGTTTTGCTGGTAGGTCAGCCCGATCGGCTGGGTGTTGGGCTGGTTGAGCATCAACATCTGGTTGCCTAGCGACCAGTTGTCGTGGTCGGTATAGCGCGCAAGGTAAAGCCCGGCGGTGACCGTGTTGCCATCGAAGACCTGCCAGTTGAGGCGGAAATCGTTGTCGAAGTTTTTCAGATGCTTCTGGATGTACCACCAGCCTTGATGGATCACGCTCTGGTCGAGCGGCACCTGCTGGCCGTTGGGCAAGGTCGCACTGACCATCTGGTCGGCCGCATACCCAAGTGTGTCGCCGTCGACGGGCTGGTTGGTGTCGGAACACCAGCCGGCGGGTTCGCTGATGTTGCACCCGTACAGGTAGTATCCCAGCGGTTTCGGGTTGGGACCGGAAAACAGGGCATTGGTCGGCAGTTGCATGTTGCTGAACACGAAATGGTCCGAAACCGACACCGTGCCGAACGTGGCGTCGTAACTGCCGCCGAAGAACTTCAGGTTGCCGCCGCGGCCGTTGGCGAGGTTGGCGTTCTCCATGTTGCCGAGCGGGCCGGGTACCTGCACGTGCTGGATGCCGTGGCCGTAGTAGGTGGAGTCGGACGGATCGAAGCCCGGAAAGCCGGAAAACGAATCGCTCGAGCCCTGCACCATCGGAATCGGCGTGATGAACTGGTTCTTGTCATTGAGGGTACGCGCCCAGAGCAGGAGCGTGCCGTTGTCCATGTCGTGAACCAGTGTCGCAGTGAGCTGTCCTCCCTTGTCGGCCTTGAACTGTGGGTCGCGCACGCCATCCGACATGCGATAGAACCCGCCGATGCTGCCAAACCAGCCCGGTGCAACCTGAAAGCCGAAGAAACCATCGAGGCGTTCCATGCCCTCATCACCATAGGTGATCCCGATGTCGCCTGACGGTTTCGGCGTGCCGGTGCGCAGGATGAAGTTGGCGGTCGCCCCCATCTGGCCGGGCCCGAACACCGCGCCCGGGCCACCCTGGACGATTTCGACACGCTGGATGGTGTCGTCCAGCCGCAGCAGCGAGCTCGAGTCCATGAACGACAGCGAAGACATGCCGTACAGCGGCGTGCCGTTGACCATGTTGGTGAAGAACGGCGCATCGCCGCCGCCGGGAAAGCCCGCTATTTCGATGTTGGCGCCGGTCTGCCCCCCGGTGGACTCCGGCCAGATTCCCGGCGAGATCTTCAACAGGTCGGCCACGCTGATCGGATTGGCCCGCCGGATTTGTTCCCGGTCCGCCGCAACGATGTTGAAGCTCGCGTCGAGTTTCTTGATGCCGATCGGGCTGGCTGTGACGACGATCGCTTGCAGCGTCTGGGGTTTGGACTGGGACTGGGATTGAGGCTGGCTGGCGGCCGTGGTCTGTTGCGCAGTACCGGCCTGGCCACTTGCAGCGCCTGGATCAGAGCCGGTAGTGCCCGCCCACACCGTGGGTGCCAGCGCAGCGAGGATGGCGCTGGTCAGCGCCAGTCTGATCATCTTTGTGCCCTTCATGACTCACCTCCAGCAATATAGATTTGTGGCGCCGCACCCAGCACGCTGTTGAGGAAGCGCCTGTTTTTTTGACCGAAACGACCATCCATACAGCAGCAGCTCTCGCACCCCCCGGCGTTTCTTGCACGGACGACGGTGCCGATGGCAACCGCGACGGCAAAGCAGCAAGCATCGAAGCCGCCGCGCAGCTCACCCAGGCGATCGCGCCATTCGGACACCGTCGCACCCGCGTCCGCAATCCGGACCGGGTATTGGCCGGGACCGGCTTGCAGGCTCCGACGAACGACCGCCGTATCCGCATTCATGCGGAATCATCCCCGATGACGTGCAGGGTGCAGTTTGGGGTTGCAAAGACAGCGCTGTCAATCTGCGGTGCATCACTCTTCGGGTACCCGGAACAAGTGACGCCAAGCTGCTTCAGACATGAAATATCCCGTAAGCGCCAGACGCTGCGCCCACTTTGAATGTTGCGTCGCAACACGGCCATGGCGCGAAGATCGGGGCTGTTTCTGAAAAGCAACATGTGTCAGACTGCGGATCGATGGCTGTATGACAGCGCTGTCACGGTGAAACTCAAGACCTATCATGCGCGCCTCGATTTCAAAAACGGTGTCCGCCGCGAGGCCGCTCCCGAGGTTGTCCCGGGAACGCGCCGGGTCACACAGGCAGGGAAATTCCCGATGGAGTCGGTAACGCTCGACGATGTCGCAAGGCACGCCGGGGTTTCCGCAAAAACGGTATCGCGCGTGGTCAATGGCGAGCGCTCGGTGCGCCACGATACCCGCCAACGCGTATTGCGCTCCATCGAAAAGCTCGACTACCGCCCGAATCTGCTCGCGCGCGGACTGAGCGGCGCCCACGCGTACACGATCGGGCTGGTTTACGACAACCCGAATGCCTACTACATCATGGCAATGCAGCAGGGCGCGCTCGCGGCATGCGATGACTTGCACTTCGGCCTGCAAATTCGCCCATGCAATTCCAAGGGGAGCAAGCTCGCCGAGGACCTGCGGGACATCGTGCACCGATCGCGCCTTTCGGGGCTCGTGCTGACGACACCCGTCTCGGAACGCACGGCGTCGTTGCGCAGACTGGCGGCATACCACATTCCGTTCGTCCGGATCATTTCCGCCGCACACGACCCCCGCGACGGCTATCCGTGCGTCTACGTCGACGACCGCGACGCCGCGTACGCGATCACCTCGCACCTGCTCCATCTCGGCCATGCCCGGAT
>JBOHYV010000200.1:0-5004 GCA_050738135.1 Rhodanobacteraceae bacterium
GATCCAAGGCGCGGGTGCAGTTCTACGACACGCTGCGAAACAATACTTTCAAGACACGTCGTCATTCGCTCTGGTTGCTGGCCGGCGTGGCGTTGGCCATTCTGGTGGTCACCATGATCGGCATCGCGGGCCTCACCGGATTCTGGGTGCAAAAGCGCACCCGCAGCATCGGCATCCGGCGCGCGCTTGGCGCAAGACGCGCGCACATACTCGTGCATTTCCACACGGAAAACGCGCTGATCGTGGGTCTGGGAATCGCATTGGGAATGCTGCTGGCCTATTTCGGCAACGCGCTGCTGATGCGTTACTACGAGCTGCCACGCCTGCCGCTGTGGTACCTGCCGGCTGGCGCGGCGGTGTTGTGGATCCTTGGCCAGCTTGCGGTGCTGGCGCCGGCGCTGCGCGCGTCGCGGGTGCCGCCGGTGGTGGCGACGCGCAGCGTGTGACGTGGGTCGGGCGTGCGGGGGCGGGTCGGACATGCTAGTATCTTCAACGTATATACATGAGCCAAAAGTCATGCGAGCAATCGTCAAGAAGTGGGGCAACAGCGCTGCGGTGCGGATTCCCGTGTCGGTTCTTCAAGGCGCGCAATTGAGCCTGGAAGACACAGTGGATGTGCGCGATGAAGATGGACGCATCGTGATCGAACCCGTGCGTCCACATGGCTATGATCTTGCCCGACTGCTGGTAGGCATTACGCGAAAGAACCAGCATGACGAAGTGGATTTTGGTGTCGCGGTCGGCAAGGAAGCATGGTGATGGCCGGGCGTTATGTGCCCGATGCGGGCGATATCGTATGGCTGCATTTCAATCCACAAGCCGGGCACGAGCAGGCCGGACATCGTCCGGCGCTCGTACTCAGTCCGATGGCATACAACGGCAAAACCGGGTTGATGCTGTGTTGTCCCATGACGACGCACGTCAAGGGCTATCCTTTTGAGGTGTCGATTGCCGATGCTCACCATGGCGTCGCGCTGGCCGATCAGGTGAAGAGTCTCGACTGGAAGGTACGCAAAGCAAAGCGCAAGGGTCGGGCAGCAGCCGATGAATTGGCCGAAGCACGGGCCAAGGCCGTGGCATTGCTTGCAGGCCAGGGATGATCACCATCATGGTGAAGCCATGCGCACCGTATTGATCATCGATGACCAGGTTGCAGTACGCGACGCCCTGTCGCTGCTGCTGTCGCTCAACGATATTCGTCCATTGACGGCGGCGACGCCGGAAGAGGGCATGAAGCTGCTTGCGCACGGCCGCATCGATGTGGTCATCGCCGACATGAATTTCAGCGCCGACACCACCTCGGGCGAAGAAGGCGTGGCGTTGTTCCACGCCATTCGCGACCGGCATCCCGACCTGCCGGTGATCCTTTTGACCGGCTGGTCGCACCTCGAAACCGCGGTGCAATTGGTGAAGGCCGGTGCCGCCGATTACATGTCCAAGCCTTGGGATGATGCCAAGCTTCTTGCGACGGTCGAAAACCTGCTCGAACTTTCCGAAAGCGCGCGCGCCGCGGCGACCACGCGCATGACGCGTCGGCGTCGGCGCGAGGCGCTGGAGCATGGCAGCGACTTGCGCGGCATCGTGTTCGCGTCCGATGAAATGTTGCGGGTGCTGGAGCTGGCCTGCCGGGTGGCGCGCGCTGACGTACCGGTCCTGATCACCGGTGCAAATGGCACGGGCAAGGAACGCATCGCGGAAATCGTGCACGCGAATTCGGCGGTGCGCGAGAAACCCCTGGTCACCGTGAACTGCGGCGCGTTGCCCGGCGATCTGATCGAAGCGGAATTGTTCGGCGCCGAGGCAGGTGCGTTTACCGGCGCCACGCGTACGCGCGAAGGACGTTTCGAGATCGCCGATGGCGGCACGTTGTTTCTCGACGAGATCGGCAATTTGCCGGCTGCGGGCCAGATGAAATTGTTGCGGGCGTTGGAGTCGGGCGAATTCGAGCGGCTGGGCTCGACCCGCACCCGCAAGGTGAAGGTGCGGGTGATCAGCGCGACCAACGCGGATTTGACCAGCTTGATCCGCAAGGAGCAATTCCGCGAGGACCTGTTTTACCGCCTGAATACCATCGAAATCGAATTGCCCACGCTGGCTGATCGGCCGGACGATATCCTGCTGCTGGCCGAATATTTCCTGGGCGACGATGCGGTGTTGTCCGACGACGCGCGCGATACGCTGCTGGAATATCCTTGGCCCGGTAACGTCCGCGAATTGAAGAACACCATCGAGCGGGCGAAATTGATGTGCGGCAACGCCGAAATCATGGTGAAGCATCTGGGCTTGCCGACCGTTCCCCTGGGGCCGCTGAAAAGCATGGACGATCCCCCGCGCGAGGTTCTGGAGCAAGCCTTGCGCAAGGCCGGCGGCGTGATCAGTCGCGCCGCGCGTACGCTGGGTCTTTCACGGCAGGCGCTGTACAGGCGCATGCAGCGGTATGGCATTCCGGAGGGGTGAGGGGCGGACGTTGTCTGGACATCCGCGAAGTGTCCGTTATTCATGGTCGTCATCGTGGGCGCAACCCGGAAATTCCTGTTGACGTTTGCAAAGATCAAAATGGATTCCGGGTTCCATTGCCGATGAAGCCGGCGATGGCCCCGGAATGACGACGGTGTTGTTACGCTTCTGGTCCCTGGTCCCTGGTCCCCGGTCCCCGGTTCCGAGTCCCGAGTCCCGAGTCCCGGTCCCGGTCCCGAGTCCCCGGTCCCGAGTCCCGAGTTACATCCCAATCAGACGCCATGCGCTTCTCATCCCTCGAAGGCAAACTTGCGCTGTTGCTGATCGCTGCCGCCGTGGCCGCTGCGGCGCTGGCGGCCGCGTTGACCGCGTGGACGGAAAGCGCGTGGTTGTCGGGCGTGATCACGGTTGCGGTGTGCCTGGCACCGTTGGCGTGGGCGGCGCATGCGTCGATGCAACCGATCCGGCGGATGTTGCGCGCATTGTCGGGCAGCGTCGCAAGCTACCGCGACGGCGATTTCAGCATTTCGTTGCGAACCCGCCGCAGCGATGAACTCGGTGCCTTGATCGAGGCCCACAATGAACTCGGTCACGCGCTTCGGGAGCAGCGCCAGAACCTGGTGCAGCGCGAATTGCTGCTGGACACGGTGGTGCAACATTCACCGACCGCGCTGCTGCTGACCGATGCGGGCGACCACATCGTGTATGCCAACCTTGCTGCCCGGCAGCTGTTCAACGAGGGCAGAAGCCCGGTCGGGCTGCGTTTCGGGGACCTGATGGCCGCGTGCCCCGATGCGATGCGGCAGGCGCTGGCCGCCAGCGAGGACAGCTTGTTCGGCGTGGAAATGGGCAACGAGGAGGAATATTTCCACCTGTCGCGGCGTGACTTCCGTCTGCAGGGACGCCCGCATCAGCTGTATCTGGTGCAGCGGATGACACGTGAGTTGTCGCGTCAGGAAGTCGCGGTATGGAAGCGGGTGATCCGCGTGATCAGCCACGAGCTCAACAATTCGCTGGCGCCGATTTCATCGCTGGCGCACTCGGGCGCGGAGCTGGCACGCCGCAACGACCTGACGCGTCTGCCAAGGGTGTTCGAAGGCATCGGAGAGCGCGTCCGCCACCTGCACTCGTTCACGGCCGGCTACGCGAGCTTCGCAAAATTGCCGCAGCCGAACCCGGTGCCGGTCGAGTGGTCCGCATTCCTGGATGCGTTGAAATTGCATTGCGAGTTCCGCCTCGTCGGCGACGTCCCTGCCGATCCGGGCCGTTTCGATGCGACGCAGATCGAGCAGGTGTTGATCAACCTCATCAAGAATGCCGCGGAAGCGGAAGGCGAGCCCGACGAGGTCACGCTTTCGATCAGACAAGCCCAGCAGAACTGGCGCATCGAGGTGGCTGATCGCGGTCCCGGCATGAGCGACACGGTGCTGGCGCAAGCGTTGTTGCCGTTCTACTCCACCAAGCGGTCCGGCACCGGGCTCGGCCTTGCGTTGGCGCGCGAGATCGTAGAAGCGCACGGCGGTCGCATTGCGCTGGCCAACCGCGAGGGCGGTGGCCTGCGGGTGACGGTGTTGCTGCCCGCGGTGCACGCATGATGGCCGCATTGACCGAGACACCGGCAAGCGTCGGAGTGCTGCTTGACGGCCGCGCACGCGCGCACGTCCGGTTCGTGATCGAGCTCGCGCGTCGCCTGCACCAATACGGCGCCGCGGCACCGCGCCTGGAACAGGCCATCGGCGAGGTGGCCCAGCGCCTGGGCCTGGCCTGTGACGTGCTGTCCACGCCGACCTCGATCGTGTTGTCGTTCGGCGCGCCGGACGGGGACGGCGTTGCGGAGATCACCCAGGTGCTCCGGATTGCGCCCGGGGAGGTCAACCTTGCGCGCCTGTGCCGCGCCGACGAGATTGCCGAAGGAGTGGCCAACGGGAACCTGGACTCGCGGGACGGCTTGGCGCAGTTGCGCGTATTGGGAGCGCCCCCCTCGCGCGCGGCACTGTGGACGACGGTCGTGAGCTACGGGCTTTCCGCCGGCAGCATCGCGGTGCTGTTCCACACGGCATGGCAGGACGCGCTGGTCGCCGGGGTGATCGGCCTCTTGATCGGCGGTATCGTGGTGGCGGGTTACGGGCGTCCGCATCTGTCGGTGGCGGGCGATGCGATCGCGGCGTTGGTCGCCGGTTTCGTCGCGACCATGGTCAGTGCATGGCTGGTGCCGCTTGCGTTGAAGCTGGTGGTTCTGTCCGCATTGATCGTGCTGGTGCCGGGCATGTCGCTGACCAATGCGGTACGCGAGCTGACCAGCCAGCACCTGGCTTCGGGCGTGGCGCGTTTTGCCGGCGCAGCAGCGACGATCCTGAAACTGACCTTTGGCACCATTGCTGCCGCCCAGATTTGCGCAGCGGCGCACATCATCCCTCCCGGTCATTCGCTGCCGCCGCTGCCGGCGTGGGCGCAGTGGCCGGCACTGGTGGTGGCCGCGGTGGCGTTCGCGATGCTGTTCCAGACCGCTCGCCGCGACTATCCGCTGGTGTTGGCGGCAGTCGTCAT
>JBOHYV010000201.1:0-4995 GCA_050738135.1 Rhodanobacteraceae bacterium
AGCCGCCGCCGAGTTCGATGATCGCGATGGTCTGGCCAGTGCCATCGCCCGTGGGGAATGCGTAGAGTTGACCGATCTGCACCGGCGTGTAGGTCGCGGCAGGTTGCGCCTGCGCGATCCGGAAATGCGGATGTGCGACCGGACGCCGATCCAGCCCCAGCACCGCGATCACAGCCCGGTCCGGCAACGTCGGAGCCTCGTTGCAACCGATGAACGTCGCGCCGCCCGGCGACATTTCGTAACGGCCCAGCTTCACGCCGAACGCCTGTTGCAGCGACTGCGCGCTGCCGCGCCAGTGCAAAGTGCGGCAGGCCATGTCGCAGGCCTGTTCCTGCATCCCGTGTTGCCGGCCGAACGTGCGCACGCGTTCCACGTCGGCCGGGTCGGCGCCGTAACGCGCCGCGAATTCCGCGCGTGGCGTCCGGGGTATCGGCCGCTCCATCGGATGCCGGCGGCGCAACACCAGCGTCACGTCGAGCGGTTCGTCTTGTGCGCAGGCGCCCAGATAGCGCATGGCGGAAGGAAGATGCCGGCGTGTCGCCGCCGGAGCGGTGGGCTGGACTTTGCGCATGCTGCGTCCCTCTTGAAGCCGTGGAGGGGTACGCGGGCGAGCATGCACCGGCAATCGTGACGGACCGGTTACGTCTCGCTGAACGCGGTCAGGCGCGAGTCAGGCTGACGGCGCCGCACGGTGTGTGGTGATAGCGGTGGAAACACGGATGCCGTGCGGGTGCATCCGCGTGCCGGCCGACATCGCGAAAATCGCCGCGTGGCTCGCGTCCGACGAATCCGACTACATCTGCGTCGTCGTTCAGGTCGACAATGGCATGCCGCCATGCCCGGGGATTCACTGCCGGCAGGTGACCCGACTCGCCCGCCTCGTGCGACAATCGGCCACCGGGTCGCGTTCTTATCCGCTTCTCGGGGCTGACTGTGGGTTGGCATTCCGAGTGCAGCAGGGGACAAGGTTTGGGCATACATCGACATCTATCCAGCTCACCCTATGACATCCTGCAGCCGGACCAGCGATGGTTTCCAGCCGACGAAGCGCTGCGCGAGACCAGTTATGAAAAGCTGTTGCCGCCACTGGTGGCACGCATCCGCGAAGAAGTGGCGGACTGGCGCACGAATGACTACGCCGGCGCTTCGGCGACCTCACGCGCCCTGTTGAAGCACTGGTTCGAAACCGAACACTTGGCCGAACAGGCCGACGGCACGGAATCGGCGTTCCGCTACTACTTCGCCCAGCGCGAGGCAGTGGAAGCGGTGATCTGGCTTTACGACGTGCGCAAGGCGCGCGACAAGTTCGACCTGATGCGCTTCGACGCTTCCGGCGCGGTCTCCGCCGGCATGTTCGACGAAGACTGGACGCGTTACGTCATCAAGATGGCCACCGGCGCCGGCAAGACCAAGGTTTTGTCATTGCTGATCGCGTGGAGCTACTTTCACAAGCTCTACGAACCCGATTCAAGCCTGTCCAGAAACTTCCTGCTTATCGCGCCCAACATCATCGTGCTCGACCGCCTGCGCACGGATTTCGACGGCCTGAAGATTTTCTTCAACGACCCGGTGCTGCCGCCCAACGGGTTCGAGGGTCGCAACTGGCACGACGACTTCCAGATGGCGTTGCACATCCAGGACGACGTGCGCGTGGTACGGCCGGTGGGCAACCTGTTTCTTACCAATATTCACCGTGTCTATCTCGGCGAGCCGCATATTCCTTCGCTGGAAGACGACGACCTGCGCGATTACTTCCTCGCACCGTTCGGCCCCAAACCTGTCGGCAAGACCACCGACAGTCGCACCGATCTTGGCGAGGTCGTGCGCGAAATCGACGAACTCGCCGTGTTCAACGACGAGGCGCACCACATCCACGACCCGCGCATGGCATGGTTCAAGTCCATCCAGGACATCCATCACCGCATGTTGCAACGCGACGGACGACTCTCGCTTCAGATCGACGTGACTGCCACACCGCGCCATGACAACGGCGCGATCTTCGTCCAGACCGTGTCCGACTATCCGTTGGTCGAAGCCATCCATCAGAACGTGGTCAAGCATCCGGTACTGCCGGATCCCGCCAGCCGCGCCAAGCTCACCGAGCAACAGAGCGCGATCTTTTCCGAACGCTACGACGACTACTTGCGTCTCGGGGTCGAGGAGTGGCGCAAGAGCTACGCGGAAAACGAAAAACTCGGCAGGAAAGCGGTGCTGTTCGTGATGGTGGACGACACCCGCAACTGCGACGAAGTCGGCGCCTACCTCGAGAAGACCGTGCCGGAACTGGCTGGTGCGGTGTTGGTGATCCACACCAAGAAAAACGGTGAGATCAGCGAGACGGCGACCAGCAAGAAAAACGACGAACTTGTGATCCTGCGCAAGGCTTCCAACGACATTGACACTTGGCAAAGCCCGTACAAGGCGATCGTCAGCGTGTTGATGCTGAAGGAAGGTTGGGACGTGCGCAACGTCACCACCATTGTCGGGCTGCGGGCATTCGTTGCACCCAGCAACATCCTGCCCGAGCAGACCCTGGGCCGCGGCCTGCGCCGCATGTACTTCGGCACCAACATTGGCGAAACCGTTTCGGTGATGGGCACGCCGGCGTTCATGGAGTTTGTCGAATCCATCCAGAGCGAAGGCGTCGAGCTCGAATACCGCCCGATGGGTGGCGGCGCCAAGGCCAGGGATTCGCTGGTCGTCGAAGTGGATGCGCAGAATACGGACAAGGACCTCGACGCGCTCGACATCGCCATCCCGAAGCTCGCGCGCCGCTACCACCGCGACTACAAGAATCTCGATGCGCTCGATCCGGCCGCATTCGGCAACCCGAAGCTGCCCTTGAAGCCTTTCACGCCCGAAGAAACCCGCGACATCGTGTTCAAGACCATGCTGGACGACGCGCAGCATCACATCGTCCATCTCGACGGCGCCGGACCCGCCGACTGGCGCTCGGTGATCGGCTTTTTCGCGCGGCAGTTGCTGAAGGATTTGCGCCTGGTCGGCGGTTACGACGCCCTGTATCCAAAGGTACGCGATTTCGTCCGCGACAACCTGTTCGATTCATCGCCGGCCAATCTCGACGATCCCGTCGTGCTGCGCAACCTGTCCGAGCCGGAACCCGGCAAGGTGTTGTACGACAGCTTCAAGAAAGCGATCAACGCGCTCACCGTCAACGACACCGGCAACGCGCGCATCGAAGACTGGATTCGCCTGCGCGACACCCGCCCGTTCCGCACCATGGACCGTCCGTACCTGCCGGCGAAAAAATCCGTATTCAACAAGATGGTCGCCGAGCCCAATGCCGGCGGCTTCGAGCTGGCCTTCGCAAAGTTTCTCGACGACGCGCCCGACGTCGCCAGCTTTTCCAAGAACTACCTGGCCGTTGGCTTCAAACTCGATTACGTCAAGGCGGATGGAGACCTGTCCAACTACGTGCCCGATTTCATCGTCAAGACCGACGATGGCAACGTCTGGATCGTCGAAACCAAGGGTCGCGCCGAACTCGACCTGCCGCAGAAGATGGCGCGCCTCGCGCAATGGTGCGAAGACGCCACCCAGGCCAGTGGTGCCGAGGGCGGTCCGCGCTACGGTTTCGTGTTCGTGGATGAAGCCGGCTTCGAAGCACACAAGCCGTCGACGTTCGCGGGTCTGGTGGCTACTTTCCGCGACTACCAGCCCTGAGCTATACTCCATAAAGCCAGCTTTATGGAGAAATGGCGATGAAAACCACACTCGAACTTCCCGACGAACTTATGCGTGCGGTCAAGGTGCGCGCGGCCACCACCGATCGCAAGCTGAAGGACGTCGTGGCCGAGGCCATTGCGCGCGGGCTCGAACACCAGGTTGCCCAACGCTCCACGCCACGCCAGCGCAAGCCGGCGACGCGCGGGACGCGCAAGGCACCGGCGAAGCGTGCGCGCGGTCCGGGCAAGCCCATCGCCGATGATGCGCTGCAGGCGATCTTCGCCGCAGGCGACGAAATGGCACGCCGTGGCGTGGACTTCAAGCAATGGGCCAAGCACAGCCGTGATGTCTGGCGTTGACGCACGGTCGTGCTGCACCTCGACACCAATATCCTGATCCTGGGCTCCGAACCCGGCCATGCCGCGCACCGCCTGCTGCGCCAGTGGGTCGATGACGCGATCCCGGTCGCGGTATCCGCAATGGCGTGGGCGGAATTCCGCTGCGGGCCGGCCAGCGCATCCGCCGTCGCCGCCTGGGAACAGGCCGTGGGCGAGGCCGTCATCGCGATTGATCGCGAAATCGCCGAGCGCGCCTCGCTGCTGCTCAACCATACCGGCCGCCGCTCGCGCTCGCTGCCCGATTGCATCATCGCCGCCACCGCCATCATGCACGGCGCCAGGCTCGCCACCCTGAACCGCGCCGATTTCGCAGCTTTCAGGACGCATGGCCTGGAACTCGCCTGATGCCCAAGACCGTCCCGCCCGCCTACGAACTCACCGACGCCGAGAAGCACCATTTGCTCGTCATTCCGGGGCCGCCGCAGGCGGAACCCGGAATCCAGCCTTTGCCTGAAAGGTCTTGACGTGCCCAGGAACACGCCAGCCGCCTACGAACTTTCCGACGCCGAGAAGCGCGACCTGACGGAGCTGATCCGCACCGGCCAGCCATTGCCGGAGAAATACCGCTTCATCCTGTTCGCCGACAAGCGCGAGGTGGAGCTGGTGTGGAACGGCAAGACCCGCGACGTGTGTACCACGGTGCTGCCGTTCCAGACCCTGGAACACGTGGACGAGCCACGCAAGGAGACCAAGGCGCAAGCCGAGCTGTTCGACGCGCGCGGTCGCCAGACCCAGGGCTGGACCAACAAGCTGATCTGGGGCGACAACAAGTTGATCCTGTCGTCATTGAAGGCCGGCGCGCTGCGCCGCCAGATCGAGGACGCCGGCGGCCTGAAGCTGATCTACATCGACCCGCCGTTCGACGTCGGCGCCGATTTCTCGATGGACATCGAAATTGGCGGCGAGACAT
>JBOHYV010000202.1:0-4990 GCA_050738135.1 Rhodanobacteraceae bacterium
TGGTGTCGATCTTCTCCGCGGCGTTTCCCGGCATCACCGTCTACATCATCCTGTGGGTGCTGATCCCGATGGAGGACTGAACGGCCGTGCATGGCGCGTGTGTCGTCAGGGCACGATGACCGAGCGCGTGTGGCCCTTGAATCCGGCCAGTGCGCCGAGCCGGCGGTTGGTCTCTGTCGCGTCCAGCGGTACGCGGTCGGCAATCACGCTCTCCAGGTCGAGCAGTCCGCGTCGGGTGAATTCCATCAGGGTGACCAGCTCGCCGCGCAAGTGGTCGGACACGCCAACGATCTCGGCCTCGCGGTTGATCACGCTGGCGTAGCTGTCCACCGCGAACGGCGCGCCGGAAATACCAGCCAGGGCCGCGCGGCCTTGTACCGCCAGTGATGCCACCGCCTGTTTCTGCGTCAGTGGCAGCCCCGCGAACTCCAGTGCCACATCCACGCCATAGCCGTGCGTGGCTTCGCGAAGCTGCTGGTCGGGCGCGCCGTCGGCGGGGTCGATCGGGTGTGCGCCGTAGTTCGCGGCCATGCCAAGTTTTTGGGTATCCACGTCGACGGCGAACACCTCGACTGCGCCACAGGCGCGCGCCAGTTGCACGGCGGACATGCCCAGACCGCCGACGCCGAACACCGCCACGCGGTCGCCGGCCCTGATGCGTGCCTTGCGCAGTGCATGGAACGCGGTGGAACTGGAGCACATCATGATGGCTGCTGCGGCGGCACTGACCGTGTCGGCAATCGCGATGGCGTTGCGGGCCGGCACCACCACGTACTCGGCGTAGCCGCCGTCGACGTGTTTGCCGAGCATGCGGCCGCTGCGGCAGAACTGCTCGAGCCCGCGCGCGCAGTAGTCGCAGTGTCCGCACGTGAGCAGGTAGTGCAAGGCAACCCGATCGCCTTCCGTGGGGCCGGTGACGCCCGCGCCCAACTTGTCGATGCGTCCCGCGACCTCGTGCCCGGGCGTAATCGGAAGCTTGGCTACGCTGGCGGTGCCGGCTCGGTAATGTGCGTCGGAGTGGCAGATGCCGGCCGCCTCGACCTTGACCCGGATTTCATCCGGCCCAGGCTCCGGAAGCTCCACGTCGCGCAATTGAAGCGGCTTGCCGAGTTCGACGATTTGTATGGCTCGCATGGGTCTGTGTCCGGTGGAGACGAGGCAGGGAAGGTGTCACGATCGCGGCGCATGGGCGCGCCGATGTCTGCTTCCCCCCGCTGGAGCCGGTAGCGGTTGCAGTGTGCCGGGCCGTTCGTCGCGGAACAGTACACCGGCGACGCCGGCGGCGACCAGCGCGACGGCGCCGAACAGATCGAGCGCGCCACTGAAGCCGAGCGGCAATGCGGCCTGGAACAACAGGCTGCCAAGGCCGAAACCGACGAAGAGCGAGAACGCCATCAGTGCTACGGCTTGGCCGCGCGGTCCGCGCAGGTCGGTCGCGATCGCCGCGAGCTGCGGGTGGGTCAAATCGAAACCGAGTGACAGCAGGATGATGGCGATCTGGACGAAAACGAGTTCCAGCGGCAGCGCGAGCAGCAACGCGCACACCCCGGTCAACGCCACGCCGACGGGAACGATCCACGCGCGACCGTAGCGGTCGGCGAGCTTGCCGATGATCGGCCCGAACAGCAAGCCCGGGATACCGTAGCCGAGCAACGCGAGGCCGATGCCGGTTTCGCCGAGACCGAAGCGCTGGTGCAGGTACACCCCGAGCCAGGTGAAGACACCGGACTGCAGGATGGCATTGAGCAGAACGTAGCCGTAGGTCCGCCGGGCCCTGGCCTGCGAGATGAGCGCCGCGTAGCCGCGTGCCACGCGGCGCCACGGCGGCGGCGTGGCCGGGAGCGCAAGGTGCGGAAAGGCGCCGGTTGCCATGGCGAAGATGACGACCATCGCCGAGAGCGCGGCCACGATGAGGAACAGTCCGTGCCATCCGACCAGCGGCTCGAGCAACGCACCCACGGCGGCGCCGGCTGCCGTGCCACCTGCGATGGAGCCGAACATCCAGCCGACCGCACGGCCGCGGCGCTCGAACGGGATGACATCGCCGATCAGGCTGAGGCAGATTGGCACGACACCCGCTGCAACCACGCCGGCGGCAACACGCCATGCGATGAATACGTCCACGCGTTGGGCCGTCGCCGTGGCCGCCGTAATGGCAGCGAACAGGAGCAGCGACGTGTAGATCACTTCGCGGCGGCCGATCCGGTCCGACAGCGGACCCGCCAGCAGCGTCATCAGCCCCTGCGGCACGATGTAGGCGGGGATCGCCAGTGCCACCCAGGTGATCGGGCTCGCGAAAACCACGGACAGGTGCGGGATCAGCGGGGCCACCATGAAGGTCTGCGCAAACACCACGAACGCGACGCCGCAGATGGCCGGGAGCAGGGTGCGGGGAGCGCCCGGCCGCACGCTTGCGGCCGCATGGCTGGATCGGCGTGCCATTACTCGGCCCCGTGGTGGAGCCGGTAGTGGCGCGCGACACGTGCACGGTTGCCGCACAGGGCGCTTGAACACCAGCGCCGGCGCGGATTGCTGGCCACGAATTGCAGGATGCAGTCCGGGTTTGCGCACTCGCGCAATGGCCTTGCCTGCGGACCGGTCAACACCGCGACTGCGTCGGCGGCCAGTTCGCCCAGCAGTGCACTGCGCCGCGCACGCGCGCTGAGCGGCACCAGGCGCGGTTGCGGACCGACCCAGACCAAGCGCATCCGGGCGCTCGGCGCCGACAGCGCCCCGCTCACTTTCACCACGGCCCCGGCTGCGGGCGGGGTGTGCTCGCGCCGGGCGCGAAACAGTTCGGCGATGGCTGTGCGCAGCGTGCGCACCGCGTGCCAGTCGGTGGTGCTTGCAGGGCCGGCCCAACTCAGGCGGTTGGCCACGGCACGCAGCCACGCACCAAGCGCAGCGGGTGTGTCCAGCAAATCAACGTCGGCGCCGTTGCGACGGATGCACGTGTTGACCAGGTCGAGCGATAGCGGCTCGCCGAGCAGGAGAAAGCGTGATGCGGGGTTGGTGGAAGGCATATCGATGTCGACACGACACTAATGGAAGTATACATTAGCAGCATGTTGATTTGATCGAGGATTGCAGTGATGAACAAACGCTTGGGTATCTACGTGTTCGATGGGGTCGAGGTCATTGACTTCACGGCGCCACTTGGGGTGTTTGCGGTGGCCCAGCGGATGGATCCGGAATTGGATGCGTTTTTGGTTGGCGATACCGCCGTACCGGTCGAGACCACGGCGGGCATGACGGTCACGCCGCGCTACGGGCTCACCGACCGCCCGGACATGGGTGCCTTTCTGATCCCGGGCGGGATCGGGACGCGCCGGGAGATGCACAACGGGCGGCTGATCGAGTTCGTGCGCGCATTGCCCGGGAAAACCCTGCGGGTGAGCGTGTGCACCGGTGCGTGGATTTACGGCAACGCCGGTCTCCTCGATGGACTCAAGGCGACCAGCCGCAAAAACGGCGATCCGTCGGAGAAGCTCGTTCCAATCGACCGCTTGGCGCAGATCGCGCCGAAATGCCACATCGACCGGCACCGCATCGTGGACCAGGGCCGCGTGATCACCGCCGGCGGCATCTCCTCGGGGCTCGAGACCGGGCTTTACCTGTTGTCGCGTTTCGGGCATGACGACGCGTTTGTCGACAGCGTGGCCCGGATCATGGAATACGAGAAGCAGTGGGCGCTGATGAAGGCGGATCGCCTGGTCGTTGGATAAAACGTCGGCGCGTGTTCGGGCGCGTCGGCACGATCCCATGCCCTGACCGTGCCGGGTGCAAGTTGTGGCGTGGTACGCTTCGCGGTCACGGGAAACGCATGGAGCGGCCACGGCAGATGAACGCCCGGTCAAGTGTCGAACGGCACGACAGCTTGCGCGCGGTGCAATGGCTGGGTGATCGCCTGCACCTTCTCGACCAGCGCAAATTGCCGCTCGAGGAAACCTGGGTCGATTGCCACGATGCCGATGAAGTCGCGTCGGCAATCCGCGACCTGGTGGTGCGCGGCGCGCCTGCGATCGGGATCGCGGCGGCGTGGGGCGTGGTGCTTGCGGCGCAACGGGGTGATGAGCTCGGTGCCGCGATAGCGATATTGCGCGCGGCACGGCCTACCGCGGTCAACCTGGCGGCGGCGCTGGATCGGATGCGCTCAGGTGTTGACGGCACCGATGCGGCGGCGTTGGCGCGTGAAGCGCAAGCGATCCAGGATGAGGATCTTGTCGCAAATCACACGATGGGGAAGCTGGGCGCTGCCTTGATCGAATCTGGCAGCGGCGTGCTGACCCATTGCAACACCGGTTCGCTAGCGACGTCCGGGTTCGGTACCGCGCTCGGCGTGGTCCGCGCAGGCTTCGCATCGGGCGTGATCACGCGCGTGTATGCAGGTGAGACGCGGCCGTGGTTGCAGGGTGCGCGCCTGACGATGTGGGAACTGCAGCGTGACCGCATCCCGGCGACCCTGATCGCGGATTCCGCCGCCGCGCACCTGATGAAGTCCGGCCTGGTGCAATGGGTGATCGTGGGCGCCGACCGCATTGCCGCCAACGGCGACACCGCCAACAAGATCGGGACGTATCAGCTGGCCATTGTGGCGAAGCATCATGGCGTGAAATTCATGGTGGTGGCGGCGTCGACCACGTTCGACGCTGCAACGCCATCAGGCGAAGCCATCAAGATCGAATTGCGCGAGCCGGATGAATTGTTGGGCTACGCTGGCCGGCGTATCGTGGCTGAAAGCGCGCAAGCATGGAATCCAGTGTTCGATGTAACGCCCCACGAACTCATTGACGTATTGGTGACCGAGCATGGCGTGATCGATCATCCCGATGCCGACGCGTTGCACTCGGCATTCGGATGTGCGGGCCCGCACTGAGATGTGGCACCTGCCGAAGCAGCTTGCGTGGTTCGGCGTCGGCGGGTTCATCGGGTTCATCGTCGATGCCGGCATCGTGCAGTTGCTGGTCAGCAAGCTTGAAGTCGACCCCTA
>JBOHYV010000203.1:0-4983 GCA_050738135.1 Rhodanobacteraceae bacterium
CTCGCGATCGAACCGAGGTTGGCGACGATTTCATCGCGGCTCATGCCGATGCCGTTGTCGCGCACGCCGATGGTTTTCGCGTCCTTGTCGAATTCGACGTCGATGTGCAGTTCGCTGTCATCATCCAGCAGTTCCGGTTTGCCGATCGCCTCGAAGCGCAGCTTGTCGCAGGCATCGGACGCGTTGGAAACCAGTTCGCGCAGGAAGATTTCCTTGTGCGAATACAGCGAGTGCGTGACCAGGCGCAGGACTTGCGCCACTTCGGCTTGAAACGGGCGGGTTTCGGTGGTTGTGGTCATGGCGGAACATCCGTATGGCTAGAAATTGATCCGAACAGCTTCACACTTGGCTGGTGTGCCCAAGCATTGTCATTGTCGTCATTCCGGGGCCGCCCGCGTTTTGTGCGGGTGGAACCCGGAATCCAGAGTCTTTGCTTGGTCCGCGAAAGGCACTGGATTCCGGGGCCATCGCCGATGAAGCCGGCGATGGCCCCGGAATGACGAAGCAAGGAGGGTGCAGAGAGCGGCCCGTTGCTGGTTTAAAAACTGGCGGCGCGATGGCGCTTTCTCAAGCCGTGGCGCGACCCATGCGGATCATCCAGCGGTACAGCACGATCACGGTGACTGCGAACACCACGCCACCGATGACGATCGAAGGTGTCGCGAAGCCTTCGCCTACGAGCGCGATCGGCCCCTGTTTACCGCTCAAGCCCACGATCCCGGCGAAGATCACCGCCAGCAGGCTTTCGCCCACGATCAGGCCGGACGCCAGCAGCACGCCCAACTGCTTGGTCCCGCCTGTATTCGGATGGCGCTCGGCGTACCGGTCAAACCAGGCACCCACCAGCGCACCCACCACCACCATCAGCGTGGTGGAAGTCGGAAGATAAATGCCGAGGCCCACCGCCAGCGGCGGCAAGCGCGGACCCTTCTTCCGCACGCCCAGCAATTCGTCGAGAACGATGATCGCCACGCCGATACCACAGCCGATCCCGATCATGTCCCAGGGCACGTCCCCGGTGATCACGCCCTTGGCCAACGCCGAGATCAGGCCCGCTTGCGGCGCGGCCAGTGCGGTCGCGGGATTGGCGCCCGGTGCGCCGAGGAACCCGTACGTGTGTTGCAGCAGGTCCAGCACCGGCGGAATCACCACCGCGCCGACCAGCACGCCGATCACCAGCGCCCACTGCTGCATCGAGGGCGTGGCATCGACCAATTGGCCGGTCTTCAAATCCTGCAGGTTGTTGTTGGCAATCGACGCCACCGCGAACACGATCGCGGTGATGAACAGCGCAAAGCCGACCAGCGCCTTGTCGGTGCCCGGTGGCAGGAACGGCTTGACCCCGACCACCAGCAGCAGCGCGGCGATCACCACCACCAGGATCCCGACGCCCGACAACGGGCTGTTGGACGATCCGATCAGGCCGGCCATGTAGCCACACACCGCCGAGACCAGGAAACTCAGCAGCACCACGAAGATCACCCCGCCGATCACCAGCGTCGCGATTGCCGCGCCGAGTCCGTTGGTGATGCTGAAATGCCACAGCAGGAACCCAATCGGAATGAAACAGATCAGCGAGATGATGCCCACCAGGCCGATCGGCATGTCGTGCTCGGTGCGCGGCAATGTGTCCAACGTCCCGGCCTTGCGTGCGCGCGATGCGCGCAATGCGCTGGCAAGGCCGCCCACCAGCGGCTTCACCAGTTTCGCGAGCGTCCAGATCGCCGCCACGCCGATGGCGCCCGCGCCGATGAAACGTACGTAATGACTCCAGCCGTCCTGGGCAACGGTCGCTGCCGCGCCGGCAGCCCAATGCAAATGGGTGAAGTACGGCACCGCCCAGGCCCAGCCGATCGCGGCGCCGACCAGCATCGCGACGCCCACCCACAGGCCGACCAGATGCCCGATCGCGAACAACGCGAACGACAGCCCGAAATCGAAGCCGGTGGCGCCGCCCCGGTCGCCGCCGATCCGGAAATAATCGGTCACGCTGCTGGCGAATACCCTCGTCTGCACGATCACGTAGAAGATCGCCGACACGATCGCGCCCCACAGCACGGCCTTCAATCCCGCGCTGCTGCTCTGCGCAGCGGCGGCAGGATCGAGGGCTTCGGGCGCACGCTTGCCCGCCGCGGGCACCGCTTCCACCTCGGCCATCCGGCCGATGTCCTCGGATCCCGCGCTGCCGACCCTGAGCACTTCGGCGCAGGCCACGCCTTCCGGATACGGCAGGTCGGAATCGGTGACCAGCGCGCGCCGCAGCGGGATCGTGTACATCACGCCGAGGATGCCGCCGGTCGCGCAGATGCCCGCCGAAATCCAGAACGGAAATCCGGTCCAGTAACCGACGATCACGAGGCCCGGCAGCACGAAGATGATCGACGACAGCGTGCCCGCCGCCGAAGCGATCGTCTGCACGATGTTGTTCTCCTGGATCGTGGCATCCCGCATGGCTTTGAGGATCGCCATCGAGATCACCGCGGCCGGGATCGAGGTCGAAAAGGTCAGGCCCGCCTTCAAACCGAAAAAAACGTTCGCAGCGGTGAACACGATCGTGATCACGATGCCGATAATCACGCCGCGGAAGGTCAGTTCGCGCTGCCTGGGCAATCCGGAAACGGCGTTCATGCATGGCTCCCCTGGATCGGTGGTTCCGCTGCGAAAACGGTGGTGCGCGGCGGGATCCGGCCGGCCCTTCGCCGACCATCCCGCCCGCATACTAGCCGCCGCACACCATCACGCAAAGGAGGTTCCTTGCCCTGCCGCGGCCGCTTCGCGCCCTCGCCCACCGGTGAACTGCATTTCGGTTCGCTGATCGCCGCACTGGCGAGCTGGCTGCGCGCGCGCCAGCAACAGGGCGAATGGCTGTTGCGCGTCGAAGATATCGACCCGCCGCGCGAAGTACCCGGTTCGGCGGAATCGATCCTCGCGACGCTGCAACATCTGGAATTGCGTGCCGACAGGTCGCCGCTGCATCAGTCGCGGCGCGAGGAAGCCTACGCGAACGCGCTCGAACGATTGCAGGATGATGGACGTGCGTTTGCGTGCTGGTGCAGCCGTGCCGAGCTCGAATCGGCTGGCGCCATGCATCGCGACGGCCATTGCATCGCCCCGCCGCATGACGGCCGAAATCCCGCATGGCGGTTGCGGGTTCCCGATTGCGACATCGCATTCGACGATGGCCTGCAAGGCCCGCAACACCAGAATGTGCGCGCGGCGGTGGGCGACTTCGTGTTGCAACGTGCCGACGGACTTTGGAGTTACCAGTTGGCCTGCGTGGTGGACGACGCGTATCAGGAAATCACCGAAGTGGTACGTGGCTGCGACCTGCTGGATTCGACTCCGCGCCAGATCCTGCTGCAACGCCTGCTGGATATGCCCACGCCAGCGTACCTGCATCTGCCGCTGGCGGTGAATGCCCAGGGCCGCAAGCTTTCAAAGTCCAGCGATGCACCGACGGTGGACACGCAAAACACGCGCGCGACACTGGCGCGTGCCTTGCGTTTCCTGGGCCAGCCGGTGCCCGAAGCGCAAGACCCCGTGGAGATGCTGCGTATCGCCGCAAAAGACTTCGATCTCGAGACGCTGCACGGCGTCACCGCACGCTGCGTTTGACATTCGTTCTGCCACGCATCCACGGCGCAGAATCGCAACCGGTCGAACATAGCAAGATCGCGCAATGGTTTTCGAAGGCTCGTCCGCAGCGTCGCCGGGGCGTAGGATGGCCCTGTCATCACCCGGGAAAGGAGCCGTCATGAGCACACGTGTAGCGCTGGTAACGGGGGGTACCGGTGGCATCGGTACCGCAATCGTGCACAGGCTCGCGAAGATGGGGCACAAGGTCGCGACCAACTACCGCAACGAGGAAAAGACCAGGGTCTGGCGCGACAAGCTGGCCGGCGAAGGCATCGACGTGCTCACGATCAAGGGTGATGTGTCCGATCCACAATCGTGCGAGCAGATGGTCGAAGCCGTCGAGGACAAGCTCGGCCCCGTCGACATCCTCGTCAACAACGCGGGCATCACCCGCGACACCACCTTCCACAAGATGACTTACCAGCAGTGGACGGAGGTGGTCAACACCAACCTCAACGCCTGCTTCAACGTGACCCGCCCCGTCATCGAGGGCATGCGCGCGCGCAAGTGGGGACGGATCGTGCAAATCAGTTCAATCAACGGCCAGAAGGGCCAGTACGGGCAGGCCAACTACGCCGCGTCCAAGGCCGGCATGCACGGCTTCACGATTTCACTGGCGCAGGAAAATGCGAGGTACGGCATCACCGTCAACACCGTCTCGCCCGGCTACATCGGCACCGACATGGTGATGGCGGTACCGGAAGAAGTGCGCGCCAAGATCGTCGCCCAGATCCCGGTCGGCCGCCTCGGCGACCCCGACGAAATTGCCTACGCCGTCGCGTTCTTCCTCGATGACAAAGCCGCGTGGGTCACCGGCGCCAACCTCGCGATCAACGGCGGGCATTACATGGGGTGGTAGCCCAATTCAGTGCGGAGAGAAAATCATGAGCAGAGGACTCCTGGCCAAAGCCGAAACAGCCGTAGATGCTTCTCCGCAACGGGTATGGCAGGCACTGACTGACCCCGATGAAATCGCGCAGTACATGTTCGGCGCGCGAGTGCTCACGGACTGGAAAGTGGGCAGTCCGATCACGTGGAAAGGCGAATGGAAGGGCAAGCCTTACGAAGACAAGGGCGAGATTCTGAGGGTGGAGCCCGAAAGAATGCTGCAATACACCCACTACAGCGGCATGTCCGGCAAGTCCGACATACCCGAGAACTATCACACCGTCACCATCACCTTGTCAGGCCAGGCTCGGCAAACCATCGTGACGCTGACCCAGGACAACAATCCTGACGAAAACGCCAAAAAGCATTCCGACGACAACTGGGCGATGATGCTGAAAGGAATGAAACGGATCGCGGAGCAAGGGCATATTCAGTAGAGCCTACGGCTCACGAAGTAAC
>JBOHYV010000204.1:0-4976 GCA_050738135.1 Rhodanobacteraceae bacterium
AAAGCAGCGTTCATGGATGAACGCACGAACATGCGAAAAGTCAGGGCATGGAAGCCCGTTCTGGTCTTTCAAACCGCCAGGCGCTGTCGTTGGCGTCATGTTTGAGCGAAATAGCGTTCATGGACGAACGCATGGACATGTAGGAAAATTCCTACTCCACCACAAGGCGTCCACTGCTGGCAGCGTCGATCCCGACGCCGCACACTACGGGCCATCGAGGCGACGACATGATCGACGTGCACTCCATAGACCAACTCGCGCATCGGCTGGCCACCCTGGTTCCTCCGGGATTGGCGCAGGCGCGGGACGACATGGAAGCCAATTTTCGGGACGTGCTGGCGCATGGATTGCGCCGCCTCGATCTCGTGACCCGCGCCGAATTCGATGCCCAGCGCGCGGTGCTGGAGCGAGCACGTGAACAGATCTCCGAGCTGGAAGTGCGTGTTGCCGGACTGGAAGCGGCGCAGAAGGTGCAAGCGCCGCCGAATTCGTGAGGCGCGGGTGACGCCGGCCTCAGCCGGCATGCTTTTGCAATCATCCATGATCGCCGTTCCGTGACGGTGTCGCCACGACTCAACCGTTTCCGGCTGAAAACACCAGAACGGCGTTGAGAGCCGCCATCCATGGCCACGAGCTGCGTGGCCCGGCTTTTCAACACCAGCCGCGCGCGGGGTCAAACTGATATGAGCCTCGCCGTTGCACTCACCAGAGCTTCCGAAGGCGTCGCGGCGCCATTGGTTACCGTGGAAGTGCATTTGTCCGGCGGCTTGCCGGGAACCTCCATTGTCGGCTTGCCGGAAGCCGCGGTGCGCGAAGCGCGCGATCGCGTGCGCGTCGCGATCCAGAACACCCAGTTCGAATATCCCAACCGGCGTGTCACCGTGAACCTCGCGCCGGCGGAATTGCCGAAAGACGGCGGTCGCTTCGATCTCGCGATCGCGCTCGGCATCCTCGCCGCGGGTGGCCAGATCCCGCGCGAAGCGTTGAAGAGCTGCGAGTTCCTGGGCGAACTCGCGCTGTCGGGCGAACTTCGCCCGGTGCCGGGCGTACTGCCGGCCTTGTTGCGCGCACGTCACGGCAAGCACTGCGTGATCGTGCCCACTGGCAACGCGTCCGAGGCCGCGTTGCTGGGCGACGTGGACGTGCGCGTGGCGCGGACGCTGGCTGACGTGTGCTCGCACTTGCGCGGCGTGGATCTTTTGCCGGCGCCTGCGACGGACACGCCTTGCGACCCCGCGGACAACGTCCCCGACCTCGCCGACGTTCGCGGCCAATTGCAGGCACGGCGTGCGCTGGAAATCGCCGCGACGGGCGGCCACCACCTGCTGATGATCGGTCCGCCCGGCACCGGCAAATCCATGCTGGCCGTGCGCCTGCCCGGAATCCTGCCGCCGATGACTGACGACGAAGCCATCGAGGCCTGCGCAGTGCGCTCAGTCGCAAACGAGCCGTTCAACCTCGCCGATTGGCGCCGACGTCCCTACCGTGCGCCACACCACACGGCATCGGGCGTTGCATTGGTCGGCGGCGGCTCGCACCCACGGCCGGGCGAAATCTCGCTGGCGCACCACGGCGTGTTGTTTCTCGACGAACTGCCGGAATTCGACCGTCGCGTACTGGAAGTACTGCGCGAGCCCATGGAGTCCGGGCACATCGTGATCTCGCGCGCGGCGCGGCATGCCGAATTCCCCGCCCGCTTCCAACTGGTTGCCGCGATGAATCCCTGCCCGTGCGGCTACGCGGGCGACAGCGACGGCCGCTGTCACTGCACGCCCGATGCCGTCGCGCGTTATCGTGGCCGCATATCGGGGCCCCTGCTGGATCGCATCGACATCATTTGCGACGTGCCCCGCATTCCGCTGGCGGATCTCGATTCCAGCCGCACGATCGCGGGAGAGGATTCAGCCAGCGTACGGTCGCGCGTGGTTGCGGCACGCAATATCGCAATGCGCCGCGCGGGCAAGCCCAACGTTGCGCTTGCGACCCGCGAGATCGAACGCGACTGCGCCTTGGGCGACACGGAACGCGCGTTGCTGGAACGCGCGATGGAAAAGCTCGCCCTGTCGGCACGCGCCTACCACCGCGTGTTGCGCGTCGCCCGCACCATTGCCGACCTCGCCGGAAGCGGGGCCATCGCGCGTGAGCACCTCGCCGAGGCAGTGCAATATCGGCGCAGCGCGGGCCACGGGGCACAAGGTTGATCCGCCCGGCGGGCCCCATCACGGCCGCGGGAACTGTCTCAAGACAGCACGTGTGCGCCATCGCCACCTGAATCCTTGACCTGGTACAGCGCGCAATCGGCCTCGCTGTACCACACCGACCACTCACCGTGTTCGCGACATAGACCGCCGCCTACGCTGACGGACACGGCCAGTTCCGGTGCGCTTTTGGGGAATCGCAATTGGCGTACGCCTTCGACGATGCGCAGCGCACACCCGGACAGCTCGCTCTGATCGCGCACCTGGACAAGCAGCGCAAACTCGTCGCCACCCAACCGGCACGGCAGGTCCGTGACGCCTGAGGCGGCCAGGATTTCGGAAGCGATGGCGCGCAATACCTCGTCGGCCACGAGGTGCCCGAACCGGCCGTTGATCCGCTTGAACCGATCGACGTCGATCAACAGCAGCCCGAAGCGGCGGTGGCGGACGCGCACTTCGTCCATGTTCTCGATGAATCGATACAGGCCGCGTCGATTGCACAGCCCGGTCGGCTCATCGGTACATGCCTGTCGCTGAGCCGGTTGCAGCGGGTCGCGTGCCCGGCACAACGAGTCCAGCGTCTGCACCGGGTCTTCGCTGCGTCGTTTGCAATTGGCGATCAACTGCTGCTCGCGGGCCATGAGATGGTTGAACGAGCGCAACATGAATTGTGCCATCTGCAACGGTTCACGCCCCAGCAACTCCTCGAAGGCATCAGGATCGACCAGATGGACCACGCTGGGCTCGGTCGCCAGCGCGCTTCCCGTGCGTGCGTGATTACCCACGAACAATGCGAGTTCACCGAAGTATTCGCCGGGACCAATCAATTTGTCCGGAAGGTCGCCCGAGAACTCCAACAGGATGCGGCCTGACTCCACCACGAACATGCTGCGGCCGTATTCCCCGCGTCGGAATACGGCCCGTCCCGACACCAGCTCGACGCGTTGCCCGATGGCCGCAAAGAGCTCCAGCTCCCGAGCCGACAACTGGCGCGGCAGGCGGCTCACCGCAAGCAGGCCGTGGACCGGATCCGTGCAAACACCGGCGATCCGCTGTGGTTGCACGCTGGACACGACACCCCTTCAAGCTGCCAACAGGCGATCATACCCCGGTGATGTCCGGGGCGCATCGTCGCATCGCCTCCCGCCAACTCAAACACCGCGGTACTTGCCTTGGTACGGGGCGTAGAAAGCGCGCAGCGCGGCGACGTCGGCATCCTTGTCGCCGGTCGGCCGGAACAACGGGCCGAGCCCGATCACCTTGCGCGGATAATCGAAGTAACCGGGCAAGATCGGCACGTCAGCTTGTCGCGCGATGTGCCAGAAGCCACTTTTCCATTTCACGACGGCCCTGCGGGTGCCTTCCGGCTCGATCGTCAGCCACAGGCGTTCACGCGCATGAAAGCGCTCCACCATCTGTTCGACCACATCATGCGCGTCGCGGCGCTCGATCGGCACGCCGCCCAGCCGGCGCAGCCATCCACCCAGCGGCCAGCGGAACAATTCACGCTTGGCCATAAAGCTAATGTCCACGCCCAGCGCGAGCTTGAACAACACGCCCCAGATGCCGTCCCACCACGAAGAGTGCGGGGCGACGATCAGCACCAGCTTCGAAACATCCGGAAGCTCGCCCTCCAGCCGCCAGCCGCTCGCCTTGACCCACGCGCGGAAAGCGTGGCGCCACACGTGATCGGGAAATTGCGGCATGGAGGGAGGCAATCGCACTGGCAGAGCGCTTGGACGTTCATGCTGCTTGTCCCCGGTCCCTGGCCCCTGGTCCCCGAAAATGCTCAATCCTCGCTCCACGCGCGGCCGCGGTTGCGCTTCACCGTGCCGCGCCGCTTCTTCCCGACGAGCCGGCGTTCCTTCGAAGCGCGGGTCGGTTTGGTCGCCACGCGTGGCTTCGGCGGCGTCAGGGCCATGCGGATGATCCCGGCGAGCCGTACCCGCACGTCTTCGCGATTGCGTGCCTGATCGCGGAAACGCCGCGCCTGGATCACCAGTACGCCATCATCGTTGAGCCGGCGGTCCCGACGCGCCAGCACACGTGCGCGCACGCCATCCGGCAGCGACGGCGACCGTGCCACATCGAACCGCAGCTCCACCGCGCTTTCGGTACGGTTGACGTGCTGTCCGCCGGGACCATCCGCGCGCAGGAAGCGCTCGGTGAGTTCCGATTCGGGAATGTCGATGGAAGCCGAGATGCGCATGCTGCAAAGGGTACGCGATTTGCCGCTTGTCTTCCCCCTCCGTTCCAAAGCGGGCGTTTTCTGCCGTCGCCCACTTCACTTGCCCACTCCAGGCCAAATCAATTCAAGATTTGTATTGTTGAATTCCGGATCATCCAGCGATCCGGCCCGCGTGATCCGCAGGCCACCGGGCAACCCTTCGACATCCACGGTCGAGCCGTCCCCAAAGCGCATTCCGCGCGCCTCCAGTTCGACCAGCCGCGCCGCGACTGCGCCGGCGCGTTGTACTTCGGTCCGCGGCACGCGGCGGATGCTGATGTCGGGTCGCGCGAATTTGCGCAGGCCGCGCGTCTTGATCCAGGCATCGCCGCGTTCATCGTCCTGGCACAGGATCAACACGTGATTGCGTGGAGTCGAGATCGCATCGCCGGCATATCGTTGACGCCAATCATCGCCCGAGAAAATTTCCAGGATTTGCGGGTCCACCACCGCGACGCCGCCTGTCTCCAGCAATGCCGCGACCACGCCCAGCGTATCGCGCAGGTATGCGAGCGAATCGGCATCGGCCAGCTCGCCGCGCAGCACCAGGC
>JBOHYV010000205.1:0-4971 GCA_050738135.1 Rhodanobacteraceae bacterium
ACGTGCGGATTCGAAAGGACTTGCGCCATGGCCATTGTGTCTCCCGGCAGCGGAGCACCCGCCATTGCCCAACCGTCGAGAGACGCTGAGCACCCGGTTTTTTGAGGAGGTACTGAAATGGCGACACACAAGGTGGGTTATTTCGTCGGCAGCCTGGCCAGGCAATCGCTCAACCGCAAATTGTCGAAGGCGCTGGTGCAACTGGCGCCGCCGGAGTTGTCCATGGCCGAGATCCCGTTCAAGGATCTGCCGCTCTACAGCTACGACTACGATGCCGATTACCCGCCCGTCGCGCGCGCCTTCAAGCAGCAGATCGCGGACGCCGACGCGATCATTTTCATCACGCCCGAATACAATCGCTCGATTCCCGGCGGCTTGAAAAATTCCATCGACTGGGCCAGCCGTCCGTGGGGCAGGAACTCGTTCGCGCGCAAGCCGTCTGCGATCATCGGCACCTCTCCCGGCGCGATCGGCACCGCCATCGCACAGCAAAGCCTTCGCAGCGTGCTGTGCTTCTGCAACTCGCCACTGATGAACGCCATCGAGGCATACATCCAGTTCACGCCGAACCTCATCGACGACGACGGCCAGGTCAACAGCGATGCCACGGCGGAGTTCCTGCGCAATTACATGACTGAATTCAGTGCGTTCATCGCCCGCGTCAAGACCGCGCTTTCCTGACTCACAAGCCGGTACCGGATTGGCAACGTGAGGAGGATGCCGATCGGCGAGCGTGCCGCAACCGCTCTCGCCAATCCCGGCCGCCGCCACGTCGGCAAGGACCTGCACGGTATCGTTGACTCTCTGGCGGTGGCTGTCCGAGCGTGGACCTGCTCGTCAACCGAGCTGGATCGACAGCATGGAGATCGATCCGCCGTCCATGCCCTCGGCCGGAAAGCTCACCGCGTCGCCTTGCCCGCTGGCGCCGAGCACGTACAACAAGGGCAGATAGTGTTCCGGGGTCGGGATCGACAATTCCGCATCCGGCCCCAGCAACGCATGGTCCACCAGCGCCTGGTGATTGCCTTGCAGGATCAGGTTGCGCACCGTTGCCTCGAAACGCGCGGCCCAGTCGAACGGCTCTACCGGATGTCGCCCCCAGGCGTAGGTATGCAGGTTGTGCACGATGTTGCCGCTGCCGAGAATCAGGACACCCTCGTCGCGCAGCGGCGCCAGTTGCTTTCCAAGTTCATGGTGAAAAGCCGGGGCTTGGGTTTCATCGATGCCCAGTTGCACGACCGGTACGCCGGCATCGGGGAAAATGTGGCGCAGAACGGACCACGTGCCGTGATCCAGTCCCCAGGAACGATCGGCGCGAATCGGCACGGGCGCCAGCAGCTCTTGCAGCCGGTGTGCCAGCGCCGGATCGCCGGGCGCGGGATATTGCACCTCGAACAGTTCGCGAGGGAAACCGCCGAAGTCGTGGATCGTGCGCGGCCGGGCCATCACGGTGGCCGCGCTGCCAGGCAGGTACCAGTGCGCGGAAATCGACAGCACCGCGCGCGGTTTGGGCAAGCGCTTGCCCAAGGCGGACCATGCGCGTGACCAGACCGTATCCTGCACGGCATTCATCGGGTTGCCGTGTCCGACGAACAGGATTGGCATGCGATCAGTCACGCGCGTGTTCCTGAGCAGCGGCGACTTTGATTCCTTCTCCCGCCGGGATAAGGTGGCGCGAAGCGCCGGATGAGGCTCCGGGAAATTGTCGACTGCACGCCCTCATGCTTCGCCTCCGGACCTTCGGGCATGCGGAAGATGCCAGCCATGGCGGATTGCCATGTAGCGCAATGCGAAACACGCGAGTCCACCGACGATCGTGGTGGCCACCGCATGGATGTCCAGCACATGGCCACCGACCACGATCGCCGCGCCCACCAGCGCAGCCAACGCATACAGGTCGGAACGCAGCACGCTCGGGATCTGCATCACCAGCACATCGCGCAGCATGCCGCCGCCGATCCCGGTAAGCATGCCGAGCAACGCCGCCATCACCGGATTGAGTCCGTATACCAGGGCCTTCTCCGCACCGGCCACTGCGAAGAACGCGAGGCCAACCGCATCGAACCAGAGCACCGCATTGCCGTGCCACGTCACCACCGGATCCCGGAAGAACACGATCAATCCCGCGAGGATGGACACGCCGAGGTAACTCAAGTGCGCGATCGCTGCCGGCGGCGTCGCGCCGATCAGCAGGTCGCGCGTAATGCCACCGGCGTTTCCGGCCGCGAACGCCAGCACCATCACACCGAAGATGTCCAGGCGATATTTCACCGCGGCCACCGCGCCGCTGATCGCGAACACGAAGGTGCCGCCGAGGTCCAGCACCGTCAGCAGGATGTGGGTCATGGATCGCCGCCCTGAGCAGACAATGCCGACTATACGCCCATACTTCGGGGCGTCTGTCGCGGAACTGCATCAAGCCGCGAGCCATGCCCGCGCGGCCACCACCATTGCTTCGACGCCCGTTTCCAGCGTCGGGTGGATCACGGGCAGGAACCGCGGGTTGTGGTTGGTCGGAATCTCGTTGATGCGGTTCGCCGACTTCGCCTTCGCATAAACATCCGGGTCGGTGCCGCCCACGAACCAGAACACCGACGGCACACCCCACTCGGCGCCGAACGATCCGAAATCCTCGCTGGCCGACGCCGGCCCGGTTTCATGGACGCGCTGCGGCGAGAAGTGCCGGCGGAACGCCTCCACGACGCGTTTGCTCGCGGCGGCATCGTTGACGGCAAGCGGGTAACGATCGAGCGGTGTTATTTCCGGTTTCCTTGGCGCACCTGATGCTTCGGCTTCGGCATTGACGATGCGCTCGATCGCGGCCAGCACACGCTTGCGCACGCCCTCATCGAACGTGCGCACGTTGAGCTTGATGATGGCCTCGTCGGGGATCACGTTCTCCTTGGTGCCCGCCTGCAGCGCGCCGACAGTGACCACCGCGGATTCCGCCGCCGCCACTTCGCGCGACACGATCGTCTGCAGCCGCAGCACGACCGCCGCGGCCATGACCACCGGATCGATGCTGGCCTGCGGCATCGATCCATGCGCACCGCGCCCGAACAAACGAATCTGCAGACTGTCCGCCGCGGAAGTGATGGCGCCGGTGCGCCCGCCCAGCACGCCGGCCGGTCCGACCATCACGTGCTGGCCGAGCACCACATCCGGCTTCGGGAAGCGCTTGAACAGACCATCATCGATCATGGCCTGCGCGCCCGCCGCGGTTTCCTCGGCTGGCTGGAACACCGCCAGCAAGGTTCCGCGCCACGCCTCGCGAGCCTGCGCCATCAGCGCAACCGTGCCGGCAAGCCAGGTGACGTGCATGTCGTGGCCGCAGGCGTGCATCACCGGCACGGTTTTGCCTTCCGGATCGGCTGCCTTGGCCTTGCTTGCATACGGCACGCCGGTCGCTTCCTCGACCGGCAGCGCATCCATGTCGGCGCGCAACATCACCGTGGGGCCATCGCCGTTGCGCAGCAGGCCGACGACTCCGGTGTTGCCGACATGTTCCGTGACTTCATAACCGGCGGCGCGCAACCGATCGGCAGCCAGACCCGCGGTGCGCGATTCCTGCATGGACAATTCGGGATGGGAATGGACGTCCTTGTACAACGCTTCGAGTTCGGGAAGCAGCCGGTCAAGATTGGCCAGAACCGGATCAGGGGCAACCGCCGCCGTCGTCGCATTCATCGCTGCTTCCCTCCGCAATGCTGCGGAAATTATTCAAAACGTCAACATACCCGAAACAGGCGGGAATCGCAGGGTCGTTCCCTGCACCGCCCACCGGCGCCCGTCATCTGTAAAATGCCTGCGTCGACGGTCCGCGGCCCGTGCGGACCTCACCACCGGGAGTGACGGCTTCGCTCTCCCTTCAAGAGACGATGGCAGTCATGTCCACGAGCACGTCTGGTTCCCTGTTGCGACGTTTTTGGCCACTGGTCTGGCTGGGCGTCTGCTTCATCGCCATTTCCTTTGTCACCCGGGCGATCCTGCTGGCGATGACCGGCTCGGGCGTTCCGCCGAATCCGGTCGACTGGCTGTATGCGTTCGGCGTGGGCCTGGGTTATGACCTCGTCACCTACGTGTACTTCACCTGGCCGCTGGTCCTGTTCCTGTGGCTCGTACCGTCGCACCCAGGGCGCCTCGCCGGCTGGCTGCGGTGGGTGTTGTACGCAGTGGCGGTCATCGCGTTGTGCGCGATCTGTCTCGCATTCCTGCGTTGGCACTACGACGCCAACTGGAACACCGCGTGGCCGGCGGTGCTGCCGTTCCTGTTCGTCTTGCCGTTGGCAGCATTCACCTACGCCTCGCGGGTCGGGCAATGGCTGCTGTACCTGCTGTGCCTGCTGCTGTTGTTCGGCCTGCTGCTCGTGGGCGCGTCGGAACTGACATTCTGGAACGAGTTCGGCACACGCTTCAACTTCATCGCGGTGGATTACCTCGTCTACACGACCGAGGTCATCGGCAACATCGAGGAATCCTATCCGGTAGCACGCTGGCTGGCGATGCTGGCCGTGGGCGCCATCGTGATCCTGTTCCTGACCCGGCGCAGCCTGCGTACGCGCGCAGACGACAGCCGCATCGGCAAACGCTCGCTGGTGGTGCTGGGCTGGCTGGTGGTGACGGTGGTGACCGCCTTGACCCTCAACGCCAGCATGAAAAACGTGATGTCCAACACCTATGTCGATTCGCTGGCAGGCAACGGGATCTATCAGTTCTTCGCGGCGTTCCGCAACGAAAGACTCAACTATCACCAGTTCTACAAGACGATCCCGAACAAGCAGGCGTACGCCATCGTCCGCAAGCTGATGAAGACGCCGCGTTCGACGTACGTGGACGACAATCCGTTCGACCTGACCCGGGAAATCCACAACCCCGGCCCCGAGCACGACTACAACGTGGTGTTGATCACGGTGGAAAGCCTGTCGGCCAGTTACATGGGCATCTTCGGCAATCCCGGGAACCTGACACCGT
>JBOHYV010000206.1:0-4968 GCA_050738135.1 Rhodanobacteraceae bacterium
GCTTTCACCTTGCGCCCGGCCAGGTACGCGACGTGACGCTGCGTCCACGCGGCGATTCGGATTCCGGACGCAAGCCCGCGCGTGGCCGCATCGCTGCGCTCAACGCGGAAACCGGCGTGGGATTCGCGCTGCCGCAAGCGCCTGCGGCGACCGGCTGCGAACCATCATGAATCCAGGCAATTTGAACGCAACCTTTACCCGATTGACCGTGCGCCGGTTTCGCGACCTATTGTTGTTACGATGGAAGCAGGAGTGATCGGTATGGATGCTGCCTGGGACATGGCGACGACCCGCGCGACCCCGACTGGCGAGACCGGGCACGGCTTTCGCACGGCTGCCGGCTGGTTCGGCCCGGAAGACCGCCCGCGCTTCGGCTGGCTGCATCGTCCGCACCGGCCCGGCAGCGGGATCGGCATCGTGATCGTGCCGCCGTTCGGCCACGACGATATTTGTGCCCATCGCACGCTGCGGCATCTGGCCGAGGCCCTTGCGCGCGGCGGTTTCACCACCCTGCGCTTCGACCTCGACGGATGCGGCGACAGCGCGGGGGACGATTCCGATCCCGACCGCGTGGAAAGCTGGATCGCCAGCGTCCAGGACGCCTGCAATCTGGTGCGCGACGCGGGCGCGGCGCGACTCGTGTTGGTGGGGCTGCGCCTCGGGGCGACGCTGGCCGCCCTGGCCGCGCAACGACGCGATGACGTCGCCGCGCTGGTCGCTTTCAATGCCGTCGTTCGCGGCAAGGCCTGGCTGCGCGAGTTGCGCGCGTTTCAAAATGCCATGAACCTTCAGCCATCACCCGTGCCCGTGGAGATGGACGGCCAGGAGGCCGGCGGGTTTCTGCTGAGCGCGGAAACTTGCGAGGCCTTGAAGGCGGTCGATCTGACCCGCGTCGCGGCGCCGGCACCGCGGGTGCTGATCCTGGACCGCGACGATCTGCCCGGCGCCGACGACTGGCACGCACACCTGCAAACACGCGGCTGCCAAGTGGCGCGGCGGCCCATTCCAGATTACGCGGACTTGATGGACGATCCGCATCGCAGCCAGGTGGCGCAAGCCTTCATCGATGCGTGCCTCGGCTACGTGCGCCAATTGCCCCCGTCCGACAGGACCCCATCGGAAAGGTCGCCGCCGTTGCTGCGTCCGTCCACGGCACTGCGTGTTTGCGACGGACACATCGTGGAAACGGTGGTATCGCCCGGCCGGGGTATCTTCGGCCTCCTCGCCGAGCCCGCGCACTGCAAGGCGGACCGTGCATTGCTCATGCTGAATGCCGGCGCCGTGCGCCACGTGGGAGTCAGTCGCTTCGACGTCGGATTCTCCCGGCAATTGGCCGCGTCAGGGCTTCGGGTATTGCGCGTGGATCTGACCGGCATCGGCGACAGCCCCGCCCGCGAAGGCGCAATCGAGAACATGGTGTATGGGCCGCATGACGTCGAGGATGTCGGCGTTTGCGTGAACTGGTTGCGTGCCCGCGGTGTGCGCGAACTCATCGTGGGCGGTATCTGCGCGGGCGCCAGTCACGCGCTGCGCGCTGCGCTGGCCGGACAGGCCATCGACGCCGCCTATCTCGTCAATTGCGCCGTATTCGCGCCGAAAGTCGGCCTCGACCCCGGCATCGACCGACGCTTCAACGATATCGCGCACTACAACAAATCCATGAAATCGGCGCGGTCATGGCGCAAGTTGCTCAGCGGGAATGTCGACCTGCACAGGATCGCCCGGATTGCGGCGTGGAAAATCGTGCTGCGTGGCAAGCGCCTCGTCTGGGAGGCCGCGCGCCGGACAGGCACGCCCATGCCGCATGACCTGAGCCGGGGCTTCGCCGTGCTGGCCCGACGTGGCGTGAGCCTGCACTTCCTTTATTCCGGCAATGACCCCGGACGGGTGCGCCTCGCCGTCGAGGCGGGTTCGTCCGTCCCGAAATATTGCCGGACAGGCCGGTTCAGCATGCGAATCTTCCCCGGCACCAACCACACCTTCACGCAACGCTGGGCGCAGGCATCGCTGCGGCAGGCCTTGTGGCAAATCCTGCTGCCGACCGCCGAGAATGCACGGGTTGCCCCGGGCAGCCAACCGCCGGCGCGAGCGCCCGCCAGGACACACTGACCTCCACAGGCCCCCGCACAAGCGGCATTGGAGTACCGCGCCTTGCCGGGCAGGCCGGCCTTCGCTACAATTTGCCGGCTTTGCGATGACAAAGCCGCCCACGCCGGGCGTCACCGGCGAATCCACACGCAGACCTGCATCCATCGTGATGCACCGGCACCGGGGTCCTTCGCGAGAAGGTCGTTGCCGCGGGGCCTGCGGAAGCCCAACCCCGGAATCCGTCGCGCCCCACGCCGTTCGTAACGGCCGCGCTCCTCGTGTAACGAGCGGGTTCCCACATCGGAGTTTCGAATCATGCCTCAAGTCACCATGCGCCAGATGCTGGAAGCCGGCGTGCATTTCGGCCACCAGACACGCTACTGGAACCCCAAGATGGCGCCGTACATTTTCGGCGCGCGCGGCAAGATCCACATCATCAACCTCGAAGCGACGGTGCCGAAGTTCACCGACGCGATGAATTACCTGTCGGGCCTGGCGCAAAAGCGCCGCACCGTGCTGTTCGTCGGCACCAAGCGCTCGGCACGCGAGGCGATCGGCGAAGAAGCCCGGCGCTGCGGCATGCCTTACGTCAATGCCCGCTGGCTGGGCGGCATGCTGACCAACTTTCGCACCGTCAAGGCCTCGGTGGCGCGGCTCAAGGAACTGGAAGCCGCCGAAACCGACGGCACCTTCGACAAGCTGGTCAAGCACGAAGTGCTCAGTCTGCGCCGCGAACGCGACAAGCTGGAGAAGTCCCTGGGCGGCATCAAGGACATGAAGAACCTGCCGGACGCGCTGTTCGTGATCGACATCGGCCACGAGAACATCGCCGTACTCGAAGCGAGGAAGCTCGGCATCCCGGTGGTTGCGGTGGTCGACACCAACTACGATCCGTCGCTGGTCGAGTACGCGATTCCCGGCAACGACGATGCAATCCGCGCGGTGCAGTTGTATGCGCGTGCCGCCGCCGATGCGGTACTGGAAGGCAAGGCCGCAGCGCCCATCCAGGCCCGCGCTGACGACAGTGAATTCGTCGAACTCGACGCCGAAGGCAATCCGGTCGCCCGCACCGACGACGACCGGAAGTCGGCCCGCCGGCCGGCCAACAAGAAAACCGCGCCGAAACATGCGCCGCGCGTCGCGGAAGAACCCGCACCCGGCAACGCGGAAACGTCCGGCACCGAACGCGTGGAAGCCAAACCTTCCGATGCCCAGGCTGCGGACGAAGAAGCGGCAGCGGACGGAAACGCCGCGAAGTAAGCGAGGTATTGCGCCGCCCGTGAGGGTGTAGGGCGGACATTGTCCGCCGCTGCGGGACTCTAGGTCCCTCTCCCACCGGGAGAGGGGTTGGGGTGAGGGTTCGGCAGCCCCATTAACACTCGGCCGTTCTCGAACCCTCATCCGGCCCTTCGGGCAAAAACAAGGGCAGCGCGTTGCGCCCCTTCTCCCGAAGGGAGAAGGGAAAAGCCGCCAATGCGCGGCGTTCCTCACATTGAATCGAAAGGTACAGAGCCATGGAAATCACCGCCACGATGGTCAAGGAACTGCGCGAACGCTCCGGCGCAGGAATGATGGAATGCAAGAAGGCGCTCACCCGGAACAACGGCGATCTCGGCGCGTCGATCGAATGGCTGCGCAAACAGGGCCTGGCCAAGGCCGACAAGAAAGCCGACCGCGTCGCCGCGGAAGGCCGCATCGTGCTGGCCCGCTCCGACAACAGCGGTGTGCTGGTCGAGGTCAATTCCGAAACCGATTTCGTTGCCAAGGACGAGAGCTTCCTGAAGTTCGCGGACGAAGCGGCGCAGACCGCGCTCGCGAGCGGCGCCACGGACGCCGAAGCACTCAGGGCCGCGAAGACGTCGTATGGTCCGACCGTCGAGGAAGGCCGCCAGTGGCTGGTCGCCAAGGTTGGTGAGAACGTGCAGGTGCGGCGCGTGGTGCGCATCGACGGCGCCGCCAATCTCGGCGCCTACGTGCACGGCGGCCGCATCGGCGTGCTGGTCGCGCTTGAGGGCGGCGACGCCGAACTCGCGCGCAGCATCGCGATGCACATTGCCGCGATGAATCCGCAATTCGTGGCACCCGAAAACGTGCCGGCCGAATTCATCGCCAAGGAAAAGGAAATCTCGTTGGCGCAGATGAGCGACAAGGACAAGCAAAAGCCCGCCGGGATCCAGGAAAAAATGATTTCCGGCAAGATCAGGAAGACCCTCAACGAAATTTCGCTGACCGGCCAGCCATTCGTGCTCGACACCAACGTCAGCGTCGGCGAGGCGCTGGAGAAGGCCAGTGCGAAGGTGCTGTCATTCCACCGCATCGAGGTCGGCGAAGGCATCGAGAAGAAGGAAGAGGATTTCCACGCCGAGGTAATGAAGCAGGCTGGGCTGGCGTAACGGTCAGGCTTTGCGATGACGCACCAAAAAAAGCCGCGGCCAAGCCGCGGCTTTTTTTGTATTCCGAACAAGGGACGAGGGACGAGCAGCGAGGGCGCAAAAATCACACCGCTGCTTTAACTCGTAACTTCATTCTCGCGCAGGGGCTGGGTTCGTGCCCTCACCACTAATCCCTCGTCCCCGCTCCATTACAATCTTCCTGTTTGCCCACCCACGGAGCCCCGCATGCCCGCCAAGCCGAAGCCGACGCCGAATTACCGGCGCATCCTGTTGAAGCTTTCCGGCGAGGCATTGATGGGGGCCGCCGATTACGGCATCGACCCGAAAGTGATCGGCCGGATGGCCGATGAAATCCTGGAAGTACGCAAGTTCGGCGTCGAAGTGGGCGTGGTGATCGGCGGTGGCAATATCTTTCGCGGCGCGGGGCTTGCCGAAGCCGGGATGGACCGCGTCACCGGCGACCACATGGGTATGCTGGCCACGGTGA
>JBOHYV010000207.1:0-4945 GCA_050738135.1 Rhodanobacteraceae bacterium
TGCTGGACGATGTGCTCGCTGGCGCTTGCGCGCTCGTGGTGCTGCAGCTGATTGCGCTGGCCCTGCGGCATTAGGGCACGCCGACGGTGTCGCGTTCCAGTTCCTCGAAGTGCTTCCAGCGGTTGACGATCGTGCAGAACAATGCGGCGGTGCGCTCGGCGTCGTACACGGCCGAATGTGCCTCGTCGGCGCTCCACTCGTAACCGGCCGCCTGGACCGCACGCGACAACACGGTTTGACCGTAGGCGAGGCCACCCAGGGTTGCGGTGTCGAAACACGAGAACGGATGGAACGGGTTCCGCTTGTGACCGGTGCGGCGTACCGCGGCATTGAGAAAGCCCAGATCAAATGCCGCGTTGTGGCCGACCAGGATCGCGCGCTGGCAACCGCTCGCCTTGATGGCGTCGCGCACCGGCTTGAAGATCAGGTCCAGCGCGTCGCGCTCGGCCAGCGCGCCGCGCAGCGGCTGGTCGGGATCGATGCCGGTCACTTCCAGCGACTTGGGGTCGATGTGCGAACCGGGAAATGCTTCGACGTGGGTGGACACCACCGGTTCGGGGGTCAACGCGCCGTCGCCGGCCATGCTGATCCTTATCGCGGCGATTTCCAGCAGCGCGTCGTGTTGCGCATCGAAGCCGCCGGTTTCGACGTCCACCACGACCGGCAGAAAGCCGCGAAAGCGCGTGCACAGGCGCTCGGCGTAGCCCTCGATCTGTTTATGCATCCGGTCAGCATATCAGCGTGGGCCCGGTTAGCGCGTCGATGAAGGGACGCGCGGACCGCGTTGCCGTCGCGCGTGCGGCGGTTCAAGTGTCGTTTGGCTTGGTCTTGTGCTTGTACGCGCACAGATCGCGGATCGCGCACACCGGGCATTTCGGCTTGCGCGCGGTGCACACATAACGGCCGTGCAGGATCAACCAGTGGTGCGCCCCGGCCTTGTAGTCGTCGGACACCACTTTCATTAATCTGTCTTCGACGATTCGTACCGTCTTGCCGCGCGCGAGGCCGGTGCGGTTGCAGACGCGGAATATGTGCGTATCGACCGCGATGGTGGGTTCGCCGAAAACCGTGTTCAGCACCACATTCGCGGTCTTGCGGCCGACGCCGGGCAGTGCCTCCAGCGCTTCGCGCGTGCACGGCACCCCGCCGTGGTGGCGTTCGAGCAACAGCGCGCACATCGCGATGATGTTCTTCGCCTTGGTGTTGTAGAGGCCGATCGTCGAGATGTGGCGCTTCAGGCCTTCTTCGCCCAGCGCAAGGATTTTACGAGGGGTGTTGGCGACCGGAAACAGACGTCGGGTCGCCTTGTTGACGCCGACATCGGTGGCTTGCGCCGACAGGATCACCGCGACCAGCAGTTCGAACGGCGTGCCGTACTTCAGTTCGGTGGTCGGGTTCGGGTCGAGTTCGCGCAGGCGGCGGAAGAGTTCAAGGATGTCAGTGCGATTCATGGACGTTTCCCGCGCTTTGCACGGCCTCGGGCAATCGCCGCCAATACTTCGGCGTGGCTGATGGTTTGCGCGGGCAGGGCAGCGGGCGACGGAGTTTCGCGTCGAACTTCGGCGCGGGACTCGCGTTCGCGCGCGAGTCGCGCGTTGCGGGCCAGGAAACGCCGCCGCGCGTCGTCAGCGCGTTCCCGTTCGCGCAGCTCCGGCTTGCCCCAGCGGAACCAGTCGAGCAGCGGAATGTGCGAAGGGCAGACCTCCACGCAGCGGTTGCATTCGGTGCAGGCGTCGAGCCGCGCAGTCCGCACTGCGGAGAAATCGTCCTGCACCAGCGCGAAGAACAGTGCTTCCGGATCCAGTGCCTCGGGGCAAGCCCGCGCGCATTCGCCGCAGTGGGTGCAGGGTTGCCGGGTGGGAGCGTCAACGCACATCGCGGCGCAACTCCAGCACGTCGATCATGGGTGGATCATTGAAGCGCAGCGGTACGCCGGTGACACCAATTCCGGGCGTCACGAACAGTTCGCCGGTCGGCGTCGCGTAGTAGCCGTTCACGTAGGGTTCGTCGCGCACGAGCATGAAAATCCGGTCGGTCAGCCACGGGATGTAGACCTGCCCGCCGTGGGTGTGGCCCGCCATTGCCAGCGCGAAATGGATGCCGTGCAGCGCCCGCAGGCTGTGCGGCTGGTGCATCAGGATCAGCAGCGGTTTGTCCGGCGGCACGTTTTTCAGGAAGGCCGTGTCGTCGCGCCCGGTCCACCACCCGTACAGGCCGGCCAGCCGGAATGTGGGGAAATCGATCACCCGGTGCGCGATGAAGTGCACCGGCGAACCAGCCAGTGCGCGAAAGATCTTGTGCTTCAGCGGTGGCCCCGGCAAGCGGACGTCGTGATTGCCGAGCACCGCGTAGGTCGGCTTGTCCAGACGTCGCAATGGTCCCAGCGCGGCCGCGAGGCGTTTCGGCGGATCGTAGGTGAAGTCGCCGGCGATCAACACCAGATCGACGTTGAGGGCATTCAATTTGCGGACGACTTGTGCGAGCTTGGCGGGTTGCGTGTAAAGGCCGATGTGGACGTCGCTGACCAGCGCGATGTTCAGGTCGATCGGCGCGGGGATTACCGTGTGGCGCACGACGAGCCGGTTCGGGGCCACGAAACGTGCCCAGCAGAGCAGCGCGCAGGCGAGCGCCAGCAGCATCGCGCCGCCGGCACGCCAGCGGCGGCGTTCTCGAAAACGATGGAAGACCTTGAACACGGATTGCGCCAGCAGTGGCCACAGCAGCCACGATCCGTGCAGCAGCAGCAATTGCACGAAGGCTTTCAAGTGCGCCTGGGGTTCGATGTCGAACCTCGGGTATTCCCACCCTGGCCAGGCAAAGCAGAACACCACGATTCCGGCCAGCCAACCGGCACGCACCCGCCAGCGCCAGCCGCGATCGCTCAGGGCGGGCATGGCGACACCGGGCGCGGCGGCCGCGCTGGCGCGTTCCGTATCGGAACCATGTCGATGCAATCGACCGGGCACGGCGCCATGCACAGTTCGCAGCCCGTGCACAGGTCCGCGATCACGGTGTGCATCCATTTGCTCGCACCCACGATCGCATCCACCGGGCAGGCCTGGATGCACTTGGTGCAGCCGATGCACACGGCCTCGTCGATCACGGCGACGCACGGCGGTGTCTCGGCGCCGCATTCCGGGTCGAGCGGCAGCTCCGGTCGATCGGTGATCCTTGCGAGCGTGCGCACCCCCTGCATCCCGCCCGGCGGACAACGGTTGATGGCGACATCGCCACGCGCCACCGCTTCGGCGTAGGGTCGACAGGCAGCGTAGCCGCAGCGACGACACTGGGTCTGCGGCAGCACGGCGTCGATGCGCTCGACCAGGGCGGCGAACTGCTGCGCCATTGCAGAGGGTTCTGCACTCATCGCCACATTGTAAGCTGCCGTGGCAGGGTGCACGACGCACGTACATGGCGCTATGCTCGCCGCACCGCGTCTTTCGACCACCACGGACAACCCATGACCGCCCTTGCCGATCTGCGCGCACTCGATCGTACCCAGCGGCACACCGTGGCCGCGACCTTCCTCGGCTGGACCCTGGATGCGTTCGACTATTTCCTGCTGGTGATGGTGATGCCGGCGGTCGCGAAGACCTTCCACGTCGACGTTCCGGAGGTCGCCGTCGCGTTGCTGCTGACGCTGGCGTTCCGGCCGCTGGGGGCGCTGATCTTCGGACGCCTTGCCGATCGTTACGGACGGCGGCGGGTGCTGATGGTCGACGTGTCGCTGTATTCGGTGCTGGGTTTGGCCTGCGCGTTCGCACCGTCGCTGGTGGTGCTGCTCGCCTTGCGTGCGCTGTTCGGGATCGCGATGGGCGGCGAGTGGGGCATCGGCGCGTCGCTGGCGATGGAATCGATTCCGACCCGATCGAGGGGAATCGTTTCCGGCATCCTGCAGAGCGGCTATCCCTGCGGCTATCTGCTGTGCGCGATCGCCTACGGACTGCTGTTCGACAGCATCGGCTGGCGCGGGATGTTCGTGCTGGGCGTGGTGCCGGCGCTGCTGGTGTTGTACCTGCGCCGCAGCGTGCCGGAGTCGCCGGTGTTCGAGCAGCGCGAACGCATGGGCGTGCGGCGCGGCATCCGGGAAAGCATGCGCGGGCGCTGGAAACTGCTGGCCTACCTGGTCGTGATGATGGCGGTCTTCAACGCCTTCAGCCACGGCTCGCAGGATGTGTATCCCACCTTCCTCAAGCTGCAGATGCATTTCGATACCCGCACCACCAGCCTGCTGACGATCATCCTGAATCTCGGCGCGCTGGTCGGCGGGCTGGTGTTCGGGCAATGGTCGGAGAAGATCGGGCGGCGCCGCGCGATGGCAATCGCGTGTGTGCTGGCGCTGCCCGCGATTCCGTTGTGGAGCTTCGGCGGTTCGGTGGTGCTGCTCGCGATCGGCGCGTTCTGGATCCAGATCGCGGTGCAGGGTGCGTGGGGCGTGGTACCGGGTTATCTCAACGAACTTTCGCCCGACGAAGTGCGCGGAACCCTGCCGGGATTCGCCTACCAACTCGGCAACCTGCTGGTGGCGTGGACCGCGTACGCGATGACCGCGATCGCCCATGCGCATGGCGGCGACTATGCGGTGGTGCAGTCGATCTGGATTGCGGTCGTGGCGGTGCTGCTGGCACTGCTGACCTGGTTCGGGCCGGAATCACGTGGCGTACGCTTTGGCGTGACGCAGGACACGGGTGACGCTACCATGCGCGCCTCTACCGCTTCGCCGTAATCCCATGCGTGCCGAAAAAGATACCGTGGTGAGTTTTCACTACAGCGTGTGCGATGCCGCCGATGCCGCGGCCACGCCACTCGACGAAACGCGCAAGCGCGACAATCCGATGCGGGCGCTGCTGGGTCACGGACAGCTGGTGCCGGGCGTGGAGAAGGCGCTGGACGGGCGCGAACCGGGCGAGCAGTTCGAGCTCGTGGTGCCCCCCGAAGACGCTTA
>JBOHYV010000208.1:0-4939 GCA_050738135.1 Rhodanobacteraceae bacterium
GTATCGCGCTGGCTATACGGCGGAGTTGTACCCAAAAGCACCTGCAGCGCCACCCCCTGCTCCAGCATCGACTCATCGAAGCTCGGCAGCGCCAATCGACGGTCGAACACGTAGGTCTGAGTTGGGTATGAGCCGAACCGGAGGAGTCACTCGGCAGGGCGGCTGGCTGCAGGCGGTCCAGAGTCTTTGAAGTGGACGCGGCCGCGCGTTGAAGCTGCGCACGCTGGCGCGCAAGCATCGCCTGATCCTGCAAATCCGTTCACTGTGGCGTGCGCCTGCATCAGGCGGGCGACGTACTCGTCATGCAGGTACTTGCGTGTGGCCTTCACGATCGCGATGTTGCCACGAAGATCGGCAGGGTCAGCGAGAGACAAAATCGGGGCCTGGCGATTCTTGCTGCACGGTCGCGAGATGCCCGCCTTCTGCAATCAAGGGCGCAGTGCGGATTTCACACAGCCATTCGAGCCACTCGCTCAAGACGATCAAGGTCCAGATTGCGCGGGCGTGATCCGAACGACGTTCCAGATGCTCGGCGAAAAGCTGTTGCACCACAACCATGTCGATGCCGGCGTCCGCGAGCGCCGTATGACCCAGCCGGACCTGTGCCCAGGCTTGCAGCGGGCCGCGCAACCACGCGGAAAGAGGCACCGAGAGCCCGCGTTTGCGGCGGTTCACGATCGCGCGGGGCAGGTAGTCCAATGCATACCGTTTCAGGAACGGCTTGGTGGTCAATCCGCGGATACGGGCAGCGAGCGGGAGCGTGGTCGCGAACTCGATCACCTCCCGATCGAGGAATGGCGCCCGGATTTCCACAGCATGCAGCATGCTTCCCCGATCCGACTTGGCCATCAGGGCGTCCGGAAGCGAGTGTTCGAAGTCGTAGCGCTGGACGGCATCGATTGCCGGCTCCGCATTGGTCTGGCGGTCGTCGGGCGGCAGCTTGATACCCAGCCGCAGCAGCCATTCCGGTGTGATCGCCGACATCCACAACAGATGGCGCGCCACGTCGTCCATGCCCTGGCCGCGTATGAAACGCTTCAGCAGAAACCTGACAGGCATCTTCTTGTCACTCGCCGGCAACGCGTCCACGAGAACCCGCGATGCGGTCCGGACCGGCCGGGGCAGGCGTGCGTAGAGCCCCGCCCAATGTGCGCCGAGGTAGGTCGGATAACCGCCAAACAATTCGTCCGCACCTTCCCCTGACAGGAGCATCCGCACATCCCGTGCGGCACGCCTGGCTACCAGCGACATGGGAATCCATGCAGGGTCGGCGAGCAACTCGCCCGTGCTGCGCACCAGTTCCCGCAATGTTTCGGGAACATCCACCGCCGACACGGCAACCGGCACGAACTCGCAACCGAGGTCTCGAGCGACACGTGCTGCCGGTTCGCCTTCGTCGTACGATGCTTCGGCAAACCGGATGCAATACGCGGGGAGCCGCTTTTCCGGACGCACCCCGCGCGCCACCGCCGCGATCAGCGCCGAATCCACACCGCCACTCAGCAACACCCCGTAATCGACATCCACATCGCTTTGACGAGTGACCGCGGCGCGAAAGATACCGTCGAAGGTCCGCAGTGGCGGCTGTATCGGGGCTGTGCTGTGCGCAGGAAGGGTCCAATACCGCTGATGCTTGATGATGCCTTCGGGTTCGAGTACGACCATCTCGCCGGGGCCCATCTTGCGCATGCCACGCAGCGGACTGCGCGGGGACGCGCAGTAACCCGAGCGCAGGAACTGCGCCACCCCGCGTGCATCGAGTTGCACCGGAACCTGGCGCGACGCCACCAAGGCTGCCAGTTCCGAGGCGAAAACCACGCGGTCGTCGGTAATGGAATAGTACAAATGACGTTCGCCGGCACGGTCGCGCGCCAGAATCAGGCGGCGACATCGCTCATCCCACAGGGCCAGCGCAAATACGCCCTGCAGGTGTTCCAGAAACGACAATCCTTTTTCCAGATACAGCGGCGCAATCACCGCCACGTCCGTATCGAGCGTCACCGCATGCCCACACTCGGCCAACATCTGCCGCAGTTCACGATGGTTGTCGATCTCGCCATTGCACGCCACGATGATCCCGCTGTCGTGTTCGATCAGTGGCGGCTGCGGCTGATCGACGCCGCGGATCGCCAACCGGTTGACTGCCATCGCCAGGTTCTCGCGGACCGCGCAGGCGTCGCCATGCGGCCCACGGTGTGACGTGGCATCCAGCATCGCGCGGACGCTTTGCTCCATTTCGGGCGCGGGTCGCCACCCGCGCCAATCCACCACACCGCAAATTCCGCACATGAACGTGGATGCCTCGTTGAGGGCCGGACCGTGGAGTCAGGACCGAACCCATACCAGTGGATGACGTCGCCAGACACCGACATCGATGGCGCCATGGATGGCGCAATGGGACAGATGCCGACGGATCCGCGCAGGCTCGATGACCGGGTCGAGCACCAACAGCGCCGGACCCGAGCCGTGCAATGCGCGGCAAAGCGCCACGGCGCCCTTTGGGGATCTCCACGCAATCGCGTAAACGGGCTTGCCGTTGTACATACGGACCCCCCAAGGAGTTTGTTCCTCGATCGCGTACTGCGATGCCGTGGCTTCGACGAACACCGTCGAGGCGTAATCGATCGAGCCCGCTGCCGCACCGATTTGATGTGCGATCAAACGGTTGTCCAGGAGGGCGTCGTGAATGCCGTAGGCGCTCCATGCCTTCGCTGCCAACAGCACAAGGATCCAAACAGCAAGCCACATCCGCTGCCGTGATTTGCGCAAATCCATCCGGCGGCGCAACCCGAGCGCGAGCATCAGGGACAACGGCAGGAACAGCGGCAGTATGTACAGCGGCAGTCTGGACTGGGCAGCGCAAAACACGATGAAGGGGATGCCGAACCACATCAGCAGGAACAGTTCCAGCCCGCGACGATCTACCCACATCTTCCATTTTTCGAACAAAAACAGGGCGCGAATGTCACGCCCTAGGACGGGCCACCACGGCAGCGACCCCAGCAGCAGGGCCGGCAGGTAGATCTTGGCCCAACCCAACGGCCCCGAGTTCCTGTTTTGCACCGGCGTGAATATCCGGTCGTAGATTTCCCGATGCAGGTAGTAATCCAATAAACCTTGATAGCGGAGCACGACAGCGGCATACCAGCCGAACCCGATAACCAGGAAGGCCGCGACCCCCGGGACCGAGAACAGTCTGCCCAATCCCCGCCAGCCGTCCCGGATCAACAGAAAAGGGATGATCGCCAGAAATGGAATCAGCCCTGGCGGGCCTTTGGTGAGGAAGGCCAACCCCCACCCCGCCCACATCAGGAGCACGTAACGGCTTCGACGATGCTCCGTCTCGTCAAAGGCAATGCGTACGAAGCCCAGCATGGCCATCGCTTCGAACAGCGTCAGCAGGACGTCCGTGGAAACGATATTGGCAGTGAAAAAAGGAACGACTGAACAACCGTAGATCAAGCCCGGCAGCCAAGGCTTGTCCGGGACGGCCTGCTTGCCAATCGCGAACAGCAGCAGGATCGTCAACAAACATGCCAGCGCGTACGGTGTGCGCGCCGCCCAAGTGTTGCGTCCGAAAACCTTGAGCGACGCCGCGATGACCCAGTAGGTCAGTGGCGGCTTGGAAAAGTTCGGTTCATCCGGGCTGTACGCGGGCATCAAGTAGTTGCCTGAATCCAGCATCTGCAGTGCGCCGTCGACGTAGCGCCCCTCATCGGTGCTCCACAAGGGTCGCGAACCCTGAAATGCAAAGCCCAAGAGCAGCCCGAAGCAGATCAGTGCCACCCACGGCAACTTCCACGAACCGATGAAACTTCGCGGTGGCATCTGGCCTCCTGGCACAATGTTCGATCGGTCGTACGTGTCCGCTATTGCGAGCGCCGGATCCAATTCGTCCTGAGGGCTGACTTTCATCCGGACCGCCACAATAAATGCAGATTGCGCAGGAACACGAACAAGGTAATGGACTCGCCGATGATGAAAACGAGTTCGTGTTTATGAATCGCGTAGGTGAGGAGCGTCACGCCGCCGGCGACACTGAGATACCAGAACACATCGGGAATGCGACTCTTGCCCAGTTTTTCGCTGTACAACCATTGCGCAAGGAAGCGCAAGCCGAAAAACGCCTGACCGAGAAAACCAAAGGCAATCCATAAACCGTTGTAATCCGGGGCTGTCACTGATCACTTCCTTGTGCGCGCGCTCTGGTCTCGCGCCGACGCAGCTGGATATTCCGCGAATAGATGAGCACGCCACCGAATTGGCTGACGATGAAAACGGGGTCGCGCAGGTAGACCGCGTAAACAAACAAAAGCACGCCACCCGCGATGCTCAAATACCAGAACGCCATCGGGATCGTGCTGAGCCGTTGGCGCTCGCTGCAAATCCATTGCACGACAAATCGCGAGACGAAGACTCCCTGCCCGATCAGGCCGAGCGCCAACCATTCACTATCCGACATTCCGGATGGGCCTCCGAATCATGCGGGGAGGGAGAATCGGGTGGCTGCCGGGTGCCATAGGTGCCCATGCCCGTTGTTCAGTTGTGGGCTGCTTGTTTGCGTGGTGCCGGCGGCGTGCGCCGAGCCTATTCCGAGCGCCCGCAGCGCGGCGAGCGCAAGCAAGCGAAATGTTGCGGGAACATTCATGGAAGCCTCACCAATGCGTCGCAGGCGGTCGACGTCCGTTTCAGGAGGCGCGGTTTTGCGGCTTGATGATAGAGATGTTGTAGGCCGATGATAGCGTGTCAACGGTTCAATACTGTGACGCTTTGGCTTTGCTTAGCGCGAGCCGGGGAGGCGAGGAGCGGTCTCATGGCCGATTGTACGGGAGGAGCGGGACCAACGCACGCTGGTCACTTCGACTTACCCAGTCACACGCAAACATTTTTCCCAAGTCCGTGCAAAGCATTCACAAAGCGTGGCGATGCACAATCACGG
>JBOHYV010000209.1:0-4930 GCA_050738135.1 Rhodanobacteraceae bacterium
ATCAGCATCGGTGCCGACGACAACGATTTTGTGCGCGAAGGCCAGGCGCTGGTCAAGCTCGATCCGTCGAACGCCGATGTCGCGCTGGCGCAGGCCGAGGCGGCGCTGGCACAGGCCGTGCGCAAGGTGCGAGGCATGTACAGCACGGTCAACACGTCCACGGCCGACGTCGCGGTGCGTGCAGCGGTGGTCAAGCAGGCCCGGGCCGACTACCAGCGCCGCAAGGGTCTCGCGGCTTCCGGGGCGATTTCCGCCGAAGAACTTGCCCATGCGCACGACGCGCTGACCACGGCCGAGAGCGCGCTGGTGGCGACCAAGGCGAAGCTTGCCGTTGCCAAGGCGCTGGTTTCGGACACGAAGGTCACGACGCACCCCGACGTGAAAGCCGGAGCGGCGCAGGTGCGCGCGGCCTGGCTGAACGATCAGCGCACCACGCTGGTCGCGCCGGTTTCGGGCTATGTCGCCAAGCGCACCGTGCAGGTGGGCCAACGCGTGCAACCGGGCATGCCGTTGATGGCGGTAGTGCCTTTGCACCAGGTGTGGGTGGATGCGAATTTCAAGGAAACGCAACTGCGTGAAATGCGCATCGGCCAACCCGTCACCCTGACCTCGGATGTCTATGGCGGCTCGGTGACGTACCACGGTCATGTCGATGGCCTCGGCATCGGCACGGGCAGCGCGTTCTCGCTGTTGCCCGCGCAGAACGCGTCCGGCAACTGGATCAAGATCGTGCAGCGCCTGCCGGTCAGGATTTCGCTGGATGCGAAGGAGCTCGAAAAGCATCCGTTGCGGATCGGTTTGTCGATGAGTGTCGATGTCAACCTGCACAACCAGAAAGGTTTGACGCTGGCGCAGCAATCGCCGCACCGCGCGGTGTTCAGTACCGACGTGTATACCCGCGACGAGGCCAAGGTGGATGCGCTGATCGCGAAGATCATCCGTGCCAACAGCGGTAGTGCGTCCGGATCGACGCCCGCGATTGCGCACGCCGGGCACTGACTAGCGATCGCCGGCGATCGATGTCTTGTGCAAGTCCCGGGCGATCTTCACGCCGCCGCGTAGCCGAACGCCGGAGCGGTCAAGACCGGCTTCGCGCTTCACGGCAGCTCCGCCCGAAATCCACGGACCCTGATCCCCATGGCTTCCACAGCTGCCGCTGCAACGAGCGAGGTTTTTGGGGAGTTTCGGCCGCCCAGCCACGCGCTGACGGTGATCGGCTTGTCGCTGGCGACGTTCATGCAGATCCTGGACCTGACGATCGCCAACGTGTCGCTGCCAACCATCGCCGGCAACCTCGGAGTGAGTTACGACCAGTCCACCTGGGTGATCACCTCGTACATGGTGTGCAATGCGATCTCCTTGCCATTGACCGGATTCATCACCCGCCGTTTCGGCGAGGTGAAGCCGTTCGTCGTGGCAACCCTGATGTTCTCGCTGTGCTCGATGATGTGCGGATTCTCGTCCAGCCTCGGCATGCTGGTGGTGTTTCGTGCGATCCAGGGCGCGATGGCTGGCCCCATGTACCCGATTACCCAGAGCTTGATGGTGTCGCTGTATCCGGGTCACAAGCGTGGCACGGCGCTGGCGATGCTGGCGATGATCGCGATCGTTGGGCCGATCGTCGGGCCAGTGCTGGGCGGCTGGATCACCGAAACCTATTCGTGGCACTGGATTTTCTTCATCAATGTGCCGATCGGCCTGTTCGCAGCCTTCGTGGTCGTGGCGCAACTGGGCAAGCGCCCCGAGCGGATCGACAAGGCGCGCGTGGACAAGGTCGGTCTGGCGACCTTGATTCTCGGTGTAGGTGCGCTGCAGATCCTGCTGGACAAGGGCAACCAGCTCGACTGGTTCCAGTCGAGCACCATCGTGGCACTGGCAGCCGTCGCGGCGGTTTCGCTGTCGGTGTTCCTGATCTGGGAGTTCACCGAACACGAGCCCATCGTGAATTTCCGTCTGTTCAAGCACCGCAATTTCGCGGCGGGCACGCTCGCGATGGTGCTGGCTTACTCGATGTTCTTTTCGACCGGCCTGCTGGCGCAGTTGTGGATGCAAGGCACGCTCGGGTACACCTCGACGTGGGCCGGCCTCGCTGTGGCGCCGGTCGGCCTGTTTCCGCTGCTGCTGAGCATGTTCATCGGCAAATACGTGACACATTACGACCTGCGCTGGTTCGCATCCTTCGCGTTTCTCATCCTGGCGCTGGCGTGTTTCATTTACAGCGGATTCAACGTCCACGTCGATTTCCGCCACATCGCCATGACGAACCTGTTCCGGGGTCTGGGGGTCGCGTTCTTCTTTTTGCCGATCCTGACCATCCTGTTGTCGGATCTGCACGGCCGCGAGGTTTCCGACGGATCGGGGCTGGCAACCTTCCTGCGCACCCTCGGCGGCAGTTTCGCGGTGTCGATCGTCACGTTCATGTGGGATCGCGGCAGCGCCATCCATCACGCCAATCTGGCCGAACATGTCAATGACTATTCAACGCAGGTGCGCGAGGGGATTGCCCTGGCCGGCGGCCACGTGCAGCGTTACGTCGCCGGGGTCAATCGCGAGATCACACGCCAAGCTACGCAGATTTCATTCAACCACTTGTTCGTGGTGATCGGCTTCATGATCCTCGCCCTGATCGCGGTTATCTGGCTGGCCAAGCCGCCATTCATCAAGAAAGTCGCGCCTGCGGGCGGGCATTGATGTGCAATCGTCCCTGATTGCGGTTTCGTTGAAATCATCCATGGCCTTCACGGTGGCCATCCATCCAGCTCCAGAACGGCCATCCATGGCCTGACTTTTCACAACAGCGACTTCGCCTGACATCTCAAGATCTTCAAGACTTTCATGACTTCCAAAGTTTCCACCGCACCCGAGGTCGACGAGGAACTGGCCGAGGGCTTGCGCAAGGACGAGTCCGCGCGCGGTACATTCGGAGAGTTCCGCCCCGCCAGCCTGGCCCTGGCGACGATCGGCCTGTCGCTCGGCACCTTCATGCAGGTGCTGGACATGACGATCGCCAACGTGTCGCTGCCGACGATCGCTGGCAACCTCGGCGCCAGCCAGGACCAGTCGACCTGGGTGATCACCTCATTCACGGTGTGTCAGGCGATCACGTTGCCGATGACGGGCTTCCTCTCGCGCCGCTTGGGCGAGGTGAAGGTGTTCGTGTGGGCGGTACTGCTGTTTTCCTTCTTCTCGCTGTCGTGCGGTCTCGCCACCAGCCTGTCGATGCTGGTGATGTTCCGTGCGTTGCAGGGCGCGGTGTGCGGGCCGATGTACCCAATCACGCAGAGCCTGATGGTGTCGATCTATCCGCGGGACAAGCGCGGGATGGCACTGGCCATCATCAGCATGATCACGGTGGTGGCGCCGATCGTCGGGCCGGTGGCGGGTGGCTGGATTACCGATTCATATTCGTGGCGGTGGATTTTCTTCATCAACGTGCCGATCGGCATCTTCGCCGCCGTGGTGGTCATGGCACAGATGGGCAAACGCATCGAGAACCTGCTCAGGACACGCATCGACTGGGTGGGGCTGGTCACGCTGATCCTGGGCATCGGTTCGCTGCAGATCCTGCTGGACAAGGGCAACCAACTCGACTGGTTCCACTCGACCACCATCGTGGTGCTGGCGATCACGGCGGTGATCTCGTTGACGATATGGGTGATCTGGGAACTGACCGACGAAACCCCGCTGGTCGACTTGCGGCTGTTCCGGCACCGCAATTTCGCGGCGGGCACGCTGGCGCTGGTACTTGCCTTCGCCCTGTTCTTTTCGATCGCGCTGCTGCTGCCGCTGTGGTTGCAGAACACGCTCGGTTACACGGCGATGTGGTCGGGGCTCGCGGCCGCACCGATCGGCATCATTCCGATCCTGCTGACATTCTGGGTAGGCAAGTATGCCACCCGCTTCGATTTGCGCTGGCTGACCGCGTTTTCGTTCGCGGTCATGGCGTTCGTCTGTTTCCGCTTCGGCAGTTTCAATGCCGATGTCGATTTCATGAGCGTGGCATTGACGGAGTTGATCCTGGGCCTGGGGATCGCGCTGTTCTTCATGCCGGTGTTGACCATCCTGCTGTCGGATCTGGAGGGTCCCGAGATCGCGGAGGGTTCCGGATCCGCGACCTTCCTGCGCACGGTGGGCGCCAGTTTTGCGGTATCCATCGTGACCTATCTGTGGATGCGCGGCAGCGTGGTGAGCCATGCCAATCTTGCCGAACACATCAACCCGTTCAATGGCGCGGTGCGCCATAGCGTTGCCGCAATGGGTGGCGAGTTGCAGAAGTACGCTGTGGGCATCAATCGGGTGATCACCCAGCAGGCCACCCAGATTTCCTTCAACCATCTGTTCGACGGACTGGGCGTGGGTTTCCTGATCCTGATCGCGGTGGTGTGGTTGGCCAAGCCGCCATTCATTACGCGCGGGCGCGGCCCCGCGGCTGGCGGACATTGACAATTCGATTGTCCGGTCCGGGAACGCAGGGACACACGTCGGATGCACGTCGATGGGCGGTGCCGTTCGGGGCGCGGTCGACGAGGACGCTCTGCGTGGCGGAATCGAAGCTGCAGATGAAACCGCGGCATGCAGTCGAAAGCGCGCGCAATCCCGGTAGACTGGCCCGATGCCTGTTGCCGCGAACCTCCACCTCGGCCATGCCGGCGAAGCGTACCCGGATGCGTTCTACATGCGCCTGGGCGAGCGCCGGTTCGTCTCCACCCTGCATTGCCAAGGTGCCTGGCAACCCGGCGAACAACACCTGGCGCCTGCTTCCGGCCTGGTCATGGCCGAGGTGGAGCGCCGCTTGCCGAGCAACAAACTGGTGTCCCGTGCGTCCTTCGACGTGCTGGGAGTGATCCATTCCGGTGAATTCACCATTGATGTCGAGGTGGTGCGGCCGGGCCGATCCATTGAACTGGTCGAAGCCAGCATGCGGCATGGC
>JBOHYV010000210.1:0-4857 GCA_050738135.1 Rhodanobacteraceae bacterium
GCTTCGTCGACAAACTTCATGGAACTCGGGACTCGGGACTGGGGGCTCGAAGAAGCATCGCGATCGGAACGTTGGCTCGGCTCATAGGACTGCAAGGGTCCGCCAACGGTGCAACAGAGTAGCGGACTCGCACCCCCGAGTCCCGAGTCCCGAGTCCCGAGCCCCGACAGCAAAAACGAAAAACCCCGCACCAAGGCGGGGCCTTTCAATTCGCATGAGAGTCCCGATCAGCCGGGAGAAACCACATTCACCGTGCGGCGGCTTTTCGGGCCCTTGACCGAAAACTCGACCTTGCCGTCGACCAGCGCGAACAGCGTGTGGTCGCGGCCGAGGCCGACGCCGACGCCCGGATGGAACTGGGTGCCGCGCTGGCGCACGATGATGTTGCCAGCTTCGACGGCTTGGCCGCCGAACAGCTTGACGCCCAGGTATTTCGGATTGGAGTCGCGGCCGTTGCGCGAGGAACCTACGCCCTTTTTGTGTGCCATGGCGGCTTCTCCTTACTTGCTTTCACCGGCGATGCCGGTGATCTCGATTTCGGTGTAGTGCTGCCGGTGGCCCATCTGCTTGCGATGGTGTTTGCGACGGCGGAATTTCACGATGCGCACCTTGTCGGCGCGGCCGTGATTGCGCACCTTGGCGGTGACGCTGGCACCCGCTACGTGCGGGGTGCCGACGGTAATGGTGTCGCCCTCGCCGACCAGCAAAACCTGCTCGAAGGTGATCGCGCTGTCGGGATCGGCTTCCAGTTTTTCGACGCGCAGGATTTCTCCCTGCATCACGCGGTATTGGCGACCGCCGGTAACAATGACTGCGTACATGAGCTTGACTCGCTGGTTTTGTCGTTATTCTGGGTCGATCGGGCGCAATCCACTGCGTTCGAACCCGCAATTCTAGCGTGTTTTCACGAAGTTGGGCAAGCGCAAAACCGGAAACCGGGGTCAGAGTGCAGTTTTGCCGGGACCACCGCGTTGTTGTGCGGCTACCGCCCAAAACTGCACTCTGACCCCGGTTTCGACCCCGGTTTCGCCAGCCACGAGCTATCGAAATCCGTCCCCGCACACCCCACATTGACCGGATCGCTATAGTAACCAGCTTTGCCACCCGCATCCCATGGACACCATCCGCATCCGCGGTGCCCGCACCCACAACCTCAAGAACATCGACCTCGACCTGCCGCGCGATCAGTTGATCGTGATCACCGGCCTGTCGGGCTCGGGCAAGTCCTCGCTCGCCTTCGACACGCTGTACGCAGAGGGTCAGCGCCGCTACGTCGAATCGCTGTCGTCGTACGCGCGGCAATTCCTGTCGATGATGGAAAAGCCCGACGTCGACCATATCGAGGGCCTGTCGCCAGCAATTTCCATCGAGCAGAAATCGACTTCGCACAACCCGCGTTCGACGGTCGGCACCATCACCGAGATCCATGACTACCTGCGCCTGCTGTACGCGCGCGTGGGTACGCCGCGCTGCCCGAACCACGGCACGCCACTGGCGGCGCAGACGGTCAGTCAGATGGTGGACCAGACGCTGGCGCTGCCCGAAGACAAGCGTTACATGCTGCTGGCGCCGGTGATCCGCGAACGCAAAGGCGAGCACGTGCAGGTGTTCGAACAGTTGCGTGCGCAGGGGTTCGTGCGTGCGCGCGTCGACGGCACGGTGTACGACCTCGATGCCGTGCCGGCGCTGGGACTTCGCATCAAGCACACCATCGAAGTGGTGATCGATCGCTTCCGCCCACGCGAGGATTTGAAGCAGCGCCTCTCCGAATCGTTCGAAACAGCGCTGCGGCTAGGTGAAGGCCTGGCGATCCTGGTCGACCTCGACGACGCCAAAGCCCCCGAACAATTGTTCTCGTCGCGCTATTCCTGTCCGCAGTGCGATTACTCGTTGCCGGAACTGGAACCGCGGCTGTTTTCGTTCAACTCGCCGGTCGGCGCGTGCCCGACTTGCGACGGCCTCGGCGTCACCCAGTTTTTCGATCCGGCGCGCGTGGTCGCGCACCCGGAGCGCAGCTTCGGCGAAGGCGCGGTGCGCGGCTGGGATCGGCGTAACCCGCATTTCTTCCAGATGATCCATTCGCTGGCGAAGCACTACAAGTTCGATGTCGAGACAGCGTGGCGCGAGCTGCCGAAGAAGACGCGCGATGCGATCTTGTTCGGTTCCGGCGAGGAGAAGATCGAGTTCCGCTATCTGGGCCACGGCAATGGCTCCGGGTTTACCCGCAAGCACAGCTTCGAGGGCGTGGTGCCGAACCTGGAGCGCCGCTGGAAGGAAACCGAGTCCAACATGGTGCGCGAGGAACTGGCGCGTTTCATCAGCGAACGACCTTGCCCCGAATGCCACGGCGAACGGTTGAATCTTTCCGCGCGCAACGTGTTCGTGGGCGACAAGAACCTGCCTTCGTTGTCAGCGCTCGCAATCGGCGATGCGCGCAACTTCGTCGACGGCCTGCAACTCGCTGGCTGGCGCGGCGAGATCGCCGAACGCATCGTCAAGGAAATCCGCGAGCGCCTGCGGTTTCTGATCGACGTCGGCCTCGATTACCTGACGCTCGACCGCAAGGCCGATTCGCTTTCGGGCGGCGAAGCGCAGCGGATCCGCCTCGCTTCGCAGATCGGCGCCGGGCTCGTGGGCGTGATGTACGTGCTGGACGAACCTTCCATCGGCCTGCACCAGCGCGACAACGAACGCCTGCTCGGCACGCTGACGCGCCTGCGTGATCTCGGCAACACCGTGATCGTGGTCGAGCACGACGAGGAAGCGATCCGCAGCGCGGACCGCATCGTGGACATCGGCCCCGGCGCCGGCGTGCACGGTGGCGAGGTGGTCGCGCAGGGCACGTTCGACGACATCCTGAAGGCGCCGCGATCGATCACCGGACAGTTCCTGTCGGGCAAGCGCAGCATCGCGGTGCCGCAACTGCGCCGTCAGGCCGATCCCAAACGCGTGCTGAAACTGAAGGGCGCCCACGGCCACAACCTGCAGCACGTCGATCTGGAAATTCCGGCCGGACTGTTCACCTGCGTCACCGGCGTGTCGGGCTCGGGCAAGTCCACGCTGGTCAACGACACGCTGTTCCGGATTGCCGCGGTGGAATTGAACGGCGCGTCCGCGCAACCGTCGCCCTACGAGTCCATCGAAAAACTCGACCTGTTCGACAAGGTGCTGGACATCGACCAATCGCCGATCGGACGCACGCCGCGCTCGAATCCCGCCACGTACACCGGCGTGTTCACGCCGTTGCGCGAGCTGTTCGCGCAGGTGCCGGAATCGCGCGCGCGCGGCTACCAGCCCGGGCGCTTCAGCTTCAACGTCAAAGGCGGGCGTTGCGAAGCCTGCGAAGGTGACGGGCTGATCAAGGTGGAGATGCACTTCCTGCCGGACATGTACGTGTCTTGCGACGTCTGCCACGGCAAGCGCTACAACCGCGAGACTCTGGAGATCTTGTACAAGGGCTACACGATTGCCGACGTGCTGGACATGACCGTCGAACAGGCACTGGAAGTGTTCGCGCCGGTGCCGCAGATCGCACGCAAGCTCGAAACCCTGGTCGATGTGGGCTTGGGCTACATCAAGCTGGGCCAGAGCGCGACCACGCTTTCGGGCGGCGAAGCGCAGCGCGTGAAACTGTCCAAGGAACTCTCGCGCCACGACACCGGCAGCACGCTCTACATCCTCGACGAGCCAACCACCGGCCTGCACTTCCACGACATTGAGCACCTGCTGCGCGTGCTGCACCGGCTGGTGGATGGCGGCAGCACGGTGATCGTGATCGAACACAACCTCGACGTGATCAAGACCGCCGACTGGATCGTTGACCTCGGCCCGGAAGGCGGCGCCGGCGGCGGACGCATCATCGCGACCGGCACGCCGGAAGACATCGCGGCAACCAAGGATTCATACACCGGGCAGTTTCTCGCGCCGGTACTGGCTGCCGTTGCAACCTCGAAATCGTCACGCAGGAAGAAACGCGCTTGAACCTGCCGCAACGACAGCACGGCTCATGCTTCTTGCCGTCATTCCGGGGCTGCCCGCGCTGTTTGCGGCCACAACCCGGAATCCATTTTTTCGAGCCCGACAGTCAAAACTGGATTCCGGGTTCCATCGCCGACAAGACCGGCGATGGCCCCGGAATGACGAACAGAAAATCTTCATGACCGACAACAAGAAAATCCCACCCAAACGCGCGCCGCGCAGACGCGGCAAAGCGAAATCGCAAACGCGTAGCCCGGATGAAGCGAAGAGCAATCCGGGGCAAGTCACCGCGACGCCCGCGCCTTCCCATGCTCCGGAACTCGCACGCAACGAACGCGAAGCGAAGTCGCGGGAGCAACAAGCACCCACGCGCACCCTTGCGGCCATTCCCATGCACGTCCGCTGGCGAGACCTCGACGCCTTCAATCACGTCAACAACTCGTCCTACCTGACCTACCTCGAAGAATCGCGCCTGCAATGGCTGCGCAAGGTACCGGGCGAGTGGTTCACCGAACACGCGATGCCTGTGATGGCAGCGGTGGAATTGCGCTACCGCAGGCCCATCGAGTGGCCCGCCGAGATCGACGTGCTGCTTTCCTGCGAACGCCTCGGCAATTCGTCGATGACCATCGGCAACCGCATCGTCGATCGCAACGATCATGCATGTGTGTACGCCGACGGCAACGTCGTAATGGTGTGGGTCGACCCTGCCACAGGCGCGGCGGTGCCGTTGCCGAGCGCGATCCGCGCGGCTTGCGCAACTTACTCATGAGTCAGTAGATTAGGGAACGAATGCAATCGGTCGCTGTCCAACTGTGCATGAGAAGAGACGGCCGTAAGGTTTCCCGGGAGGCGCTTGCAGAGATGCGCCGGGTGGCG
>JBOHYV010000211.1:0-4836 GCA_050738135.1 Rhodanobacteraceae bacterium
CATCGCGCGCGCCCAGATGCGCCGCGCCACACGGCCGATCACGCTGTATTCCGGGTCCATGCCATTGGAGAAGAAGAACGACAGGTTGGGCGCGAAGTCGTCGATCTGCATGCCGCGCGCGAGGTAGTACTCGACAATGGTGAAGCCGTTCGACAGCGTGAAGGCGAGCTGCGAAATCGGGTTCGCGCCGGCCTCGGCGATGTGGTAGCCGGAGATCGACACCGAATAGAAGTTGCGCACCTTGTGGTCGACGAAATACTGCTGGATGTCGCCCATCATCCGCAGCGCGAATTCGGTGGAGAAGATGCAGGTGTTCTGCGCCTGGTCTTCCTTCAGGATGTCGGCCTGCACGGTGCCGCGCACGGTGGACAAAGTGCTCGCCTTGATGCGTGTGTAGGTTTCGGCATCGACCAGTTGTTCGCCGGTGATGCCGAGCAGCGCGAGGCCGAGGCCGTCGTTGCCCTGCGGCAGCTCGCCGTGGTACTTGGGTTGCGGCTTGCCCTTCAGCAGTTCGGCGATCTTCTTTTCGGCCGCGGCCCAGCGCGATGCATCTTCCTTCAGGTATTTCTCGACCTGCTGGTCGATCGCGGTGTTCATGAACATCGCGAGAATCATCGGCGCGGGGCCGTTGATGGTCATCGACACGCTGGTCTTGGGGTTGCACAAGTCAAACCCCGAATACAGCTTCTTCATGTCGACCAGCGTCGCGATGGATACTCCGGAGTTGCCGATCTTGCCGTAGATGTCCGGGCGCGGCGCCGGGTCTTCGCCGTACAGCGTGACCGAATCGAACGCGGTGGACAGCCGCGATGCGGGTTGTCCGCGTGACACGTAATGGAAGCGCCGGTTGGTGCGCTCGGGCGTGCCCTCGCCCGCGAACATGCGGGTCGGGTCTTCGCCGGAACGGCGATACGGGTAGACGCCGCCGGTGTAGGGATACGCGCCCGGCAGGTTTTCCAGCATCAGATACTTGAGCTGCGCGCCCCAGTCGTTGGTGGTGGGCGGCGCGATCTTCGGCACCTTCTGATGCGACAGGGTTTCGCGGTAGTTGTCGACCTTGATGGCCTTGCCGCGCACGGTGTATTCGTTGAATTCGGCCTGCACCGATGCGCGGCGGGTTGGCCAGTCGCGCAGCAGTTGGATGGCTTCGGCGGAGAGTTCCTTGATGGTTTCGTTGTAGCGTTGACGGAGCAGCAACAGGGTGCGATCGGAACCCGGCGCATTGGTGCCGATGTGCGACAGCATGTCGGTGGACTGATAGAGGTCGAGTTCGCGCGGCAGCTTCTTGTCTTCCAGTTCCTTGAGCGATTCGTAATAGTGCTGCGCCTTGGTCGCGGCTTCGGCCATGCGCGCGGTGTCGACGTTGATGGCCCTGCCCTGCTCGGCGATCTCGGCGAGGTAGCGCACGCGCTTGCCGGGGATCAGCACCGTGGCGCGCGGCTCCTTGAGCGTGGTGTCGAGCTGCGGGTTGAAGTCGCAGTGGGGCGAAAAACCGGGGTCAGAGTCGCCTTTCGACCCTGCAGCCTGATTAGTGGAAACGTCCTCGCCCGAAAGGCGACTCTGACCCCGGTTTTTCTTCGAAAGTGCACTCTGACCCCGGTTTTCGTTCTCGCGCAACAACCGGCACAGGTTCACGAACATCCAGGTGACGCCGGGGTCGTTGAACTGGCTGGCGATGGTGGGATACACCGGCACGTCCTCGTCCGGCATCTTGAACGCGGTGTGATTGCGCTTCCACTGCTTGCGCACGTCGCGCAGCGCGTCCTCGGCGCCGCGGCGGTCGTACTTGTTGAGCACGACGAGTTGCGCGAAATCCAGCATGTCGATTTTTTCGAGCTGCGATGCCGCGCCGTAGTCGCTGGTCATCACGTACACGGGAAAATCTACGAGATCGACGATCTCGGTATCGGCCTGGCCGATGCCGGCGGTCTCGACGATCATCAGGTCGAACGGCAGCGATTTCAGGAATGCGATCGCGTCGTGCAGCACCGCATTGGTCGCGACGTGCGCGCGACGGGTCGCCATCGAGCGCATGAACACCCGATGCGAACGCAGCGCATTCATGCGGATGCGATCGCCCAGCAACGCACCGCCGCCCTTGCGGCGGGTCGGATCCACCGCCAGCACCGCGATCCGCATTTCGGGGAAGCTGTGCAGGAAGCGCAGCAGCAGTTCGTCGACCACCGACGACTTGCCCGCGCCACCGGTGCCGGTGATGCCGATGACGGGCGGAAAACCGGGGTCAGAGTCGCCTTTCGATGCGTGGGCGTTGCCAGCACCCGCCCCTGGGTTCGAAAGGCGACTCTGACCCCGGTTTTCCCATTGCTTGCGAAGAAGTTTCAGTTCCGATTCGGAGAACGTTCCGTCTTCGATCGCGCTCAATACGCGTCCGATGCTGATTTCATCGTCGATGTCCGCAGTCACACGGGCAGCCGGTCCCTGGTCCCGCGCGTGCTTCGCACGCGCCACCACATCCTCGATCATGTGCACCAGCCCCATGTGCATGCCGTCGTTGGGGTGGTAGATGCGCTCGACGCCGTAGTCCTGGAGCTCGCGGATTTCCTCGGGGGTGATGGTGCCGCCGCCACCGCCGAACACGCGGATGTGTCCCGCGCCGCGTTCGCGCAGCATGTCGACCATGTACTTGAAGTATTCGACGTGGCCGCCCTGATAACTGGACAGCGCGATGCCGTCGGCGTCTTCCTGCAGTGCCGCGCGCACAACATCTTCGACGCTGCGGTTGTGGCCGAGGTGGATCACCTCCGCGCCCTGCGACTGGATGATCCGCCGCATGATGTTGATCGCGGCATCGTGGCCGTCGAACAGGCTGGCGGCGGTGACGAAGCGCAGCGGCGTCGTGTCGGTGCGCGCTTCGCTGCCGGGAAGATCGATCGCAGTTCGGCTCATTTCCGCATTCTAACGCGTGCTGAACTGCAACCCGCCGCGATCTGAATGAATGATCGGTAAAAACGCCGTCGCGAACGATCTTGTGGTTATGCTCGAATCGCGGCCGGGATTCGGCCGGATCATGACGGAGGTGTTTCGTGCATATTCGCAATCTTGCATTGCTTGGCGCGCTCGCGATGGCCGGCGGAGCCACGATGGGCTTTACGCCACCGGCGTCCGCACAAGTTGGCTTCAGCATCAGCGTGGGCAGGCGGCCACCGCCGCCGCGCTACGAAGTGGTGCCCGCGGCCCGACCGGGCTACGTCTGGGCCCCGGGCTACTGGAATTGGAGCGGACGCCAGTACATCTGGGTGCGCGGCGCTTGGTATCGTGGCCGTCCGGGTTACATGTATCACCGACCACAGTGGGTGCACCACGGCAACCGCTGGGAAATGCGGCGAGCCTACTGGGGCCGTGACCCGCACTGGCGCGGGCGCCGCGACCATGGCCACCACAAGCACGACGGTGATCACCAACACCAGTGACGACATACGATCAGCATTGACGTTTGCCAGTCGTAACCCTGGCCCGGCGCGCAAGCGCCGGGCTTTTTGTCTGGATGGATCTTGTCCACGTTCGGGTTGCGGGTTTCGCCCATCTGCCTGCCCTTCGAGATGGCCCCGATCGGAGAATCGCCACGCAGTCCCATCCTGACCGCTGCGGCTGGCCGGCGGTCGCATTGACGGCGTCGGGCGCCAACCGCGGCTTGTATTGATTGCAATTCATGGACTTGCGGTACCTTCATGTATCCAAACCTGCGCTCGAGGCTGTCTCCGGCCAGACGCCGCGGTTACACTAGGCGGCTGTGAACGCAGGGCGCACCGATTGCGGCCGTGCGCGCAAATCATTCGCGGCGCCCTTGAGGCGCCTTCATCGTCATCACGCGCCGCGCCACAGCGCATCCGGAGTCCACGCCGATGATTTTCGACACCATCGCCACCACCGGCCACGAACAGGTCGTGTTTTGCCAGAGCAAGGATGCAGGCCTCAAGGCCATCATCGCGGTCCACAACACCGTGCTGGGCCCGGCGCTCGGCGGTCTGCGGATGTGGCCGTACAAGAGTGATGAGGAAGCATTGAATGACGTGCTGCGTCTGTCGCGTGGCATGACCTACAAGAACGCGGTGGCGGGCCTGAACCTGGGCGGCGGCAAGGCGGTGATCATCGGTGACCCGGCCAAGGACAAGTCGGAGGCGTTGTTCCGCGCGCTCGGCCGCTTCATCAACTCGCTGCACGGGCGCTACATCACCGCCGAGGACGTCGGCATCGACGTCAACGACATGGAATACGTATATCGCGAAACCGAGTACGTTACGGGCGTGCACCAGGTGCACGGCGGCTCGGGCGATCCTTCCCCGTTCACGGCCTACGGTGCGCTGCAGGGCGTCATGGCGACGCTCAACTACAAGCACGGCAACGAGGACATCGGCAAGTACCGCTTCGCGGTCCAGGGCGCCGGCCATGTGGGTTCGGAATTCATCAAGCTGCTGCGCGAACAGGGCGCCAAGGTGTTCGTCACCGACATCAACAAGGACGCCGTGCAGCGCTGCGTGGACGAGCTCGGTTGCGAAGCCGTCGGCATCGACGAGATCTACGACGTCGACTGCGACGTGTACAGCCCGTGCGCGCTGGGCGGTACCGTCAACGAGCAGACCATCGACCGCATCAAGGCGCCGATCATCTGCGGCATCGCCAACAACCAGTTGTCCACCGACGAGATTGGCGACGAGCTGATGAAGCGCGGCGTGGTGTACGCGCCCGACTACGCGGTCAACGCCGGCGGCGTGATGAACGTGTCGCTGGAAATCGACGGCTACAACCGCGAGCGCGCGATGCGCATGATGCGCAGCATCTACTACAACGTCGGCCGCATCTTCCAGATCGCCGACC
>JBOHYV010000212.1:0-4833 GCA_050738135.1 Rhodanobacteraceae bacterium
ATGCGGAACTCGGTGTGTTGCCGATACATGACAACCAGTTGCACGGCATGAAAAAGGAAAAGCTGCTGCTCAAGGATCGCCTGACCCGAATGTGGGGCCAAATGGGCAACGCTTGACGCGTTGCGGCAACCGAAGAATCCTCGCCGGCCCGCCATGTGCGGGCCGGTTGTTTTGTTTTTGCGATCGTCCCTGATCGCTGCGTCGACGGGCGTGCTCGCCGGACGCAAATGTTTCAGCAAGCAGCCATCCGTGGCGCGGGGCGCGAGCCCGGCCGTCCTTGGCCGGTCGCTCGGCCGGGCAAGCGATGCCACTGGCATCGCGTAAGCGCCCGCCCTCGCCCTGACTTGTCACAACAGCAGCTCCACACGGCACAATCGACGTCATGCCGCTCAGATATCCCCCGGCTGGCCGCAGGACTATGAAGCGCGGGCCGGTGCGGCGACAATCGCGCGGTCATGCCGCTCAGCACTTCCGTCGTCCTGTGCACTTGCAACGGCGCCCGTTTTCTCGAGGCGCAGTGGAACAGTCTGCTCGCGCAATCACGCCTTCCAGACGAAATCGTCGTACGTGACGACGCCTCGGGTGATGCCACACCGGACATGCTGCAAGCGTTGTGCAAGCGTGCCGAAGGTCTGGGCATTCGAGCGAGGTTGGCCCGCAACGTGCGCAATCTGGGCTACGTCGCCAATTTCGCGGCGGCGCTGCGCGATGCGAGCGGCGACGTGCTGTTTTTGTGCGATCAGGACGACGTGTGGCACGCCGACAAGCTGGCAACGCTGGCCTCCGCGTTCGAGGGTCGATCCGGATTGCTGCTGCTGTGCAGCGACGCACGCCGCATCGACACCGTTGATGCCGGGCTGCGCCGCTCGCTGTTCGAAGTGCTGAGGGTTTCGCGGGGTGAGTTGCGGCGCATCCACACGGGTCAGGGATTCCAGGTGCTGCTGCGCCGCAGTCTGGCGACTGGCGCCACCATTGCTTTGCGCTGCACGTTGCTGGATGACGCGTTGCCGTTTCCGGCCGGATGGGTGCACGATGAATGGCTGGCCATCATCGCCGCGGCGCTGGGAGGGTTCGATTGCGTCGAGCAACCGTTGATCGACTATCGCCAGCACGCGAACAACCAGATCGGCATGCCCGACCGCGACCTCGCGGCGAAATGGCACGACCTGGTGAAGCCGCGCGCTGCCCTGATCGACATGTTGATCGCGTGCGGCGACTCGCTGCAGCAGCGTTTGTCTGCTTTGGGCAGCCGGGTGCCTGATGCCAGGCGCGAGCGTGTGGCGGAAAAACTCCGTCACCTTCACGCACGCAGCGAGATCCCTGGGATACCGCTGCGGCGATTCGGAACCGTGCTGCGCGAGACGGCCAGCGGTCGCTATCGGCGTTACGGTACGGGCTGGCGTTCGGCGTTGCGCGACCTGCTGCGCCACGACTGAACTGCGTACGGCGGTTTTGCGCGGGTGCGCCCTGACAATCGGTTATCATGGCTGGCCATGGCATCACGTTTTCTGTCGTACCTTTTGTCATTGGTGGGCAAAAGGTATGGTCAACCGGCTTTTCGTCATTCCGCGAAAGCGGGAACCCAGTGTCTTTCCCGTGCCTCACTGAAATGCAAGGGCGCTGGGTCCCGGATATCGCTTCGCGATTCCGGGATGACGAGCTGAATGCGAGCGGCGCAATCCCATGATCGTCGACAGTGTCCTCGAATTGATCGGTCACACGCCGATGGTGCGTGTGCGTCGCCTCGACGCCGGCCCGTGCGAGCTGTTCCTGAAGATGGAGTCGGCCAACCCGGGCGGCTCGGTCAAGGACCGCATCGGGCTGTCGATGATCAATGGCGCCGAGAGGGCCGGCAAGATCAAGCCGGGCGCGACGCTGGTCGAAGGCACCGCCGGAAACACTGGCCTCGGTCTCGCGCTGGTCGCGCAGGCCAAGGGTTACAAGCTGATCCTGGTCGTGCCCGACAAGATGAGCCGCGAGAAGATTTTCAATCTCAAGGCGATGGGTGCCGAGGTGGTGCTGACCCGCTCCGACGTCGCCAAGGGTCACCCGGAGTATTACCAGGACCTGGCCGCCAGCATCGCCGAGAAGACCCCCGGCGCGTATTTCATCAACCAGTTCGGCAATCCCGATAACCCGCTCGCGCACGAAACCACCACCGGCCCGGAAATCCTCGAACAGATGGATGGCCGCGTGGACGCGATCGTGGTCGGCTGCGGTTCGTCCGGCACGCTGGCGGGGTTGTCGCACTACTTCGAGAAGGCGTCACCGGATACCGAGTTCATCTTGGCCGACCCGGTCGGCTCGGTGCTGGCCGAGTACATCAATGAGGGCACGCTGTCGAAGAAAACCGCGTCGTGGATGGTTGAAGGCATCGGCGAGGATTTCCTGCCGACCATCAGCGATTTCTCGCGGGTAAAGAAGGCGTACTCGATCACCGACAAGGAGAGTTTCCTCACCGCGCGCGAGCTGTTGAAGCAGGAAGGTGTGCTGGGCGGTTCGTCCACCGGCACGCTGCTGGCCGCGGCACTGCGCTATTGCCGCGAGCAGAAACGATCCAGACGGGTGGTCACGCTGGTGTGCGACACCGGCAACAAATACCTGTCCAAGCTCTACAACGATTACTGGATGCTGGACAACGGGTTTCTCGATCGCCAACCGACTGGCGACCTGCGCGACTTGATCTTGCGCCCGTATGCCTTGCGCGACACCGTGGTCGCAGCGCCCGCCGACCCGCTGGTGACCGCCTACAACCGCATGAAGCTGTACGACGTCTCGCAACTGCCGGTCATGGACGACGAGAAGATCGTCGGCATCATCGACGAATCCGATTTGTTGCTGCACGTCTACGGCGACGAGAAACGCTTCCTCGATCCGGTTTCAACGGCAATGATCAGCACATTACAGTTGCTCGACGTCAAGGCGCCAATCGAGGATTTGCTTCCCGTGTTCGAACACGGCCGCGTCGCGATCGTCACGGAAGGCGACAAGTTCCTCGGTCTGATCACCCGCATCGATCTGTTGAATTACCTGCGCCGGCGCGTGGCGTGAGCGCAAGATGCCGATGAGGACGTGCGGCCGGGGTTCGGCACCAGGAGGGCGAGAACGTGCAATTCGAATGGGATTCGCGCAAGGCAGCCAGCAACCTGCGCAAGCACGGCGTCGCGTTTACCGAGGCGACGAGCGTATTCGCCGACCCGCTGGCTCGTCTTTTTGCGGATCCGGATCATTCCGCGCGGGAAGAACCTGAGCTGATCGTTGGCCATGACCTTACAGGCCGGCTGCTCATCGCAAGTTTTGCCGAACGCGGCGATAATGTCCGTATCATCAGTGCAAGGCGTGCCACGGCACGAGAAATCCATGCCCACGAAAAGCACATCAAGCAGTCGCGTTCGTGACGAGCTCCGCAAGGAGTACGACTTCGACTACGCCGATTCCAGGCCCAATCGTTTCGCCGCGAAACTCAAAGACACCACCGTGGTGGTTCTGCAGCCCGATGTCGCGGAAGTCTTCCGCTCTTCCAAGGACGTAAACGACTTGCTCCGATCCGCCATCTCGGCCACGGGTGCGCGTTCCCCGAAACGAGATCGAGGCGGATCGGCCAAGGCGTCGCCTGCATCGCGCGATTGATGGGCGGCGACAAGTTCCTCGGCCTGATTACCCGCATCGATCTTCTGAATTACCTGCGGCGAAGGGTGGCGTGCGCAGCTAAAATGGCTGGTCGTGAGGTGCAGACATGAACGTGACCCTGAACATGGTGTACTGGAAGGGTGAACGGTTCTGGCCCGGCAAGATGGTCGATCATCCGGAAATCATGAGCCAGGGCGAGACCCTCGAAGAGCTCGAAGAAAACCCGCGCGACGCGTATCACGAGATGTACCTGCGACACACATAGTCGCAACTCGTGTCAATTCTATCTTTCGTCATTCCGGGGCTGCGCGAAGCGCAGAACCCTGAATCCAGTTTTGAAGCGTCGTTGGGAAGCAACAAAGCTGGATTCCCGGTTCCGCCCGCAAAAATGCCGCGCGGTCCCGGAATGACAAGCGAGGTGAACGCGTTCACTGAGGCTGGCGTCAGTCAGTTCGGAATACGATGACGCGTTGGCGCACCACATCATCAAGTACCTGGAACTATATTGACCATGCCTGACAAGAAAACGGTTTCACCACTTTCCCTTTCCACCCGCGTTATCCACGCTGGCCAATCGCCCGACCCCTCGACCGGCGCGATCATGACGCCGATTTACCAGACCTCCACTTACGTGCAAGCCAGCCCCGGCAAGCACAAGGGGTTCGAGTATTCGCGCACACAAAATCCGACGCGCTTCGCGTGGGAGCGTTGCGTGGCTGATCTGGAAGGTGGGGTTGCCGGCTTTGCGTTCGCCTCCGGCATGGCGGCGATCGCGACGGTGCTGGAACTGCTCGATTCCGGCAGCCACGTGATCGCGATGGACGATTTGTACGGCGGCAGCTATCGCTTGTTTGAGCGGGTTCGCAAACGCAGCGCTGGGCTGGATTTCAGCTTCGTCGACCTGAACGACTCGGTCGCGCTGAAAGCCACATTGAAGCCCAACACCCGCATGATCTGGGCCGAAACGCCGACCAATCCCATGTTGAAACTGGTCGATCTCGCGAAGATTGCCAAGTTCGCCAAGAAGCACGGCCTGCTGCTGGTGGTCGACAACACGTTTTCATCGCCGATGGTGCAGCGACCGCTGGAGTTCGGTGCCGACATCGTGGTGCATTCGGCGACGAAATATTTGAATGGCCATTCCGACATGGTTGGCGGTGTCGCGGTCGTTTCAACGAAGGAACTGGCCGAGCGCATGGCCTT
>JBOHYV010000213.1:0-4820 GCA_050738135.1 Rhodanobacteraceae bacterium
GACCACCACCACGGCGAGGCAGCTGGAAGCGTTGCCGTTGTCGCGTTCGTCGGGTTCAATCGCGTTGCTGGCACCGGGCGTGTCCGAAGGTGCGCCGATGCTGGGCAGTGGCCCGCTGGGCTCGCAACTGCTGGTGTTCGGCGGCGCCTCGGTGGCCGAGAACGCCTATTACATCGACGGCATGAACACCACCGACCAGATCACCGGGCAGGGTGGCATCACCATGCCGTATGGCTCGTTGCTGCAACAGCAGACCTTCACCAGCGGCTACGGCGCCAAGTACGGTCGTTCGATCGGCGGCGTGATCAACCAGATCGGCAAGTCCGGTTCCAACGAGTGGCATTTCGGTGCGCGCGCCATCTGGGAACCGTCGTCATGGCGCTCGGCGCCGGATAACCAGTATTACGACAACCCGTTGTATACCTTGGCCACGCTCGGCCCCGATAGTTACAACCCCGCGCAGGCGGCGGGCCAGCCGCGCGCGATCAACGCGTCCAATAGCGCGCAGGTCAACATCTATGACGCCTACGTCAGCGGCCCGATCATCAAGAACAAGCTGACGTTCTTCCTGTCGGCCGAACAGGCAAACGAGAGCGGCGGCAACGCCTCGACGCTGGCTTCGGCGCAGAAGACGTTCTTCAACAACCACGCCCCGAAGATCTACGCGAAGATCAACTGGAACATCAACGAGAACAACCAGCTGTCGATCAGCGGGTTGCAGAACTCGGAGAAGAGCTGGTCCTCGGTCTACGACTACAATGCCGTCGCCAACTCGGTCGGCGATTTCGTGGCCCTCAACCAGACGACCAAGGACACGTTCCGGGTCTGGGTGGCCAACTACACCTCGTTCATCACCGACAACCTGACCCTGCACGCGATGTTCGGCAAGACGCACGGCGAGTACTTCACGATGGCGCCGTCGTTCCCGGGCTTCGATGCCAGCCTGCCGCATATCGCCGGCCCATCCAGCCAGAATCCTGCCTTTCTGCCGCCCAGCGGCCCCGTCGTCAACTCCCAGACGCGCCGCAACATCGCCAGCCAGGACCACCGCGACTCGATCACCAACTACCGCGTGGACCTGGATTACAAGCTGGGCAACCACGATCTGGCGATCGGCATCGACAACCTGACCACCTACGACATTAACGACGGCGAAGCGATGACCGGACCGGGTTATGAGTGGAACTATGGCAAAAAGGATCCCACCCTGCCCATCGTCGGCTTCAGTCCGGGCGTCGCGCCCTACGTCGGGCCGACGGGCTCGGTGGCCAACGGCTCGAGCGGCTACTACGTCGAGAAGGAAGTCTTTGCGACCGCGGCCAGCGTGAAGGTGGCGCAGCGCGCCTGGTACATCGAGGACAAATGGCAGGTCACCCCGAATTTCCTGCTGGACCTCGGCGTGCGCGACGACCAGTTCACCAACTACAACCCGTCCGGCCAGGCCTATATCCGCCTGACCAAACCGCAATGGGGGCCGCGCATCGGCTTCGCGTGGGACGTGCACGGTGATTCGACCCTGAAGGTGTTCGGCAATGCCGGCCGTTACTACCTCGCGCTGCCGTCTGGCGTCGCCTTGCGCGGTGCCGCCGGGTCGAACTATTACGGCTCGTATTACACCTATACGGGCATCGACCCCAACACCGGCGAGCCGCTGGGTCTGACCCAGATCGCGCAGAACAACGGTGGTCAGGCTGCTTTCGGCGTATCGGCCAACAACGAATACGGTCAGGCGCCGGATCCGAGAGCGGTTGCCTCGCAGAACATCAAGGCCGAGTATTCGGACAACTTCTCGCTCGGCATGCAGCAGGCCTTCCATTTCAACGGCCAGAAGTACGTGTTCGGCGCCAATGCCATCCTGGAGAAGATGGGCCCGGACATCGTCGACGACTGGGATGACGAACACGCCATCTGCGCGACCGCCATCGCCCAGGGCATGGTGTTCCCCGGCGATCCGGCGACCGGTCTGACCCCGATCTCGCAGTGCACCAACCTCCAGCCCGGTGCGGTGCTGGTCAACCCGACCCAGGATTCGGACATCTTCGTCAAGGATCCCGCGGGCAACCTGCACTTGATCAATGTCACCAATGCCGACCAGTTGTTCACCAGCAAGGTGAAGCGCAAGTACTACGCGGTCAACCTGTCGCTGGAACATCCCTTCGACGGCAAGTGGTACGGCAAGCTGATCTACACGTGGTCGCGCTCGTACGGCAACACCGAGGGTCCGGTGGATTCGATCATTGGCCAGGGCGGCACCTCGGTGTCGATCACCGAGCAGTGGGACTTCTGGCAATTGATGGACCACTCGATGGGCGTGTTGCCGTTGAACCATACCAACCAGCTGAAGGCGTATGGTTTCTACCAGCTCAACCCGCAGTGGCAGGTCAGCGCCAATGTCTTCATCGAGTCCGGTGCCCCGTCCGATTGCCTTGGCGGATTCGGCCCGGGCGAGACCGACCCGTATGGCTACGGCAGCGCCTACCACTGGTGCGGCGGTGTGCCCGCGTCTCCGGGATCCACCGGCAACACACCGTGGACCCATTCGGTGAACTTGGGCGTGACCTATACGCCGGCGTGGGCCGAGCACAAGCTCGCGTTCAACCTGTCGGTGCAGAACCTGCTCAACAACCAGACGGTCACGCAGTTCTACCCGTCCTATGGCACCTCCGGTAACCCTAGTGCGTTCTACCACCTGGAGCAGGGCCGGGTTGCGCCGCGGCTGTGGAGGCTGGAGGCATCCTACAACTGGTAAGTTTGCACGTATTCCAAGCTCTCATACGCCGGGCGCAAGCCCGGCGTTTTTTTGAGCTTTGTTGCCCTGATGTATGCTGCGGATTGGACCTGACATGGGTGAACACATCGGATGACGATTCAGACCCTGCCGTCCGGAGCCACGCCGTCAGCGCCGTTGTCACCGGTAGCGCAGCGATTGCTGGCGCGTGCGCGCGCGGAAGCTGCAGCGGGCCGCGCGGAAGTCGCGGGGCGAACGCTGGAGAGCGTACTGGCGCTTGCCCCCGGTCATCCCGATGCGATGCATGAGCTGGGCACCTTGGCCTATGCCCGTGGCGACTACGCCATGGCCGCCCGTTGTTTTCAACAGGCGCTGCCCGGACGTCCGGACGATGCGGACGAAAGGATCTGGCTGGGCATTGCGCTGCACCGTAGTAGAGAGTTCGCCGCGGCGGATGTGGAACTTCGACGTGCCTGCGAGCTGGCCCCCGATTGCGTGTTGGCCTGGTACAACCTCGGCGAGGTCGCGCGTGCGCTGGCCCGCCCGGACGAGGCCATTGCGGCGTTCGAGCGCGCGCTTGCGATCGACCCCACGCATACGCCTGCGATGCTGGCACTGGCGCGTACACGGGCCAGCGCGGGTCACATCGACGTCGCGGTTGCGGGCCTGCGCGAAATCCTGAAACGTGAGCCCGACAATGCCGAAGTCTGGTTTGCCTTGGCCAACCTGAAGGTCGTCTCCTTCGAGCCGGAGGAGTTGGCGTACCTCGAGCGTGCGTTCGCCGACACCCGTGCGGACATCAGCGCGCGCGTCTGGTTCGGATTCACGTTGAGCCGGGCGTTAGAAGACCACGGCGACTATGCACGTGCGTTCGGGATTCTGGAATCCGCCAACGCCTTGCAGCGCAGCCTGGTGGAGTGGGAAGGTGCGCGCGAGCATGCGCGTATCGAAGCGATCATGCGCGTGTTCGAATCGCCGATGCCGCCGCCGCGGCAACCTGGGCTGGGCGGCGAAGTGATTTTCATCGCCTGCATCCCGCGTTCCGGATCGACCCTGATCGAGCAAATCCTGGCTTCACACCCTGCGGTCGAAGGCGCCAACGAAATCGAGGACCTCAAGCAGCAGATCGACACGGAAACCTGGCGTCGCGGTGTGCCGTTTCCGCTATGGGTGCCCGAGACGCGGGCCCGGCACTGGTGGCGGATGGGGCAGGACTATCTGCGCTCGACTGCACGCTGGCGCGCCCACAAGCCCCGGTTCACGGACAAGAGCTTGTCCAACTGGGCGCTGGCGGGCCCGGCGTTGGCCATGCTGCCGGCGGCGCGGGTGGTGGTTGGCCGACGCGATCCGCTGGAGACCTGTTTGGCTTGCTATCGGCAATTGTTCACGCAAGGGGCGGCGTTTTCATTCGACCTCGACGAGATGGCCGATTATTGCATCGACTTCATGCGGCTCACCCGCTTCTGGCTGGAAAAATTCCCCGATCGCGTGATGGATCTGGAATACGAAACCCTGGTGGCGGAGCCGGAGCCGACAATCCGCCGTCTGCTTGATTTCTGCGGACTGCCTTTCGATCCCGCATGTCTGGAGTTCCACCGCACCGAACGTGCGGTATTGAGCGCGCCCAGCGCGGCACAGGTGCGCCAGCCGCTGCAAAAGAATACGGCGCGCGCCGCACGTTACGGCGACAAGCTGGACCACTTGCGCAAACGCTTGAGGGACGCGGGACTTTTGTCGGACGGCGCCTGAGTCACCAAGCGCATTCTTGATTCCCATGGTTTTCATTGGCGGTCCTTTCTCCCTTCGGAGAAGGGGCGTGCAACGCCGGACGAGGGTTCGAATCCGAGTAGCCCGGATGAAGTCGCGAAGCGACGGATGAGGGTTCGAATTCGAGTAGCCCGGATGAAGTCGCGAAGCGACGGGCGAGGGTTCGAATTCGAGTAGCCTGGATGGAGTCGCGAAGCGACGGACGAGGGTTCGAATTCGAGTAGCCCGGATGAAGTCGCGAAGCGACGGGAATCCGGGATGGCGACTCCGAGAGCTCCCCGGATTCCGCGGCGCTCCATCCGGGCTACGCGGCTGCAGGATCCGC
>JBOHYV010000214.1:0-4799 GCA_050738135.1 Rhodanobacteraceae bacterium
CAGCGCATCCAGCCGCATCGCTTCCAGCGTGTGCAGGGTATCGAGCAGACTTTCGCCCTTGGTGGTGGATGAGCGCGAAAGATCGAAGTTGACATTGTCGGCGCCGAGCCTTTTTGCCGCCAGCACAAACGAGGTGCGCGTACGCGTGGACGGTTCGAAGAACAGGGTCAACACGGTGCGCCCGGTCAAAAGGTCACGCGGCGCGCCATCGGAACGGTAACGTTCGGCACGGTCGAGCAGGCGGATGATCGAGGCACGATCGAGGTTTTCGAGAGTCAGCAGGTGGCGCATCGGCCAATGATAGCGGCGAAGATGCGGGCAGAATGTTTGCAGGAGCGCGCTTGCGCGCGACGCATCCGCCATCGGCGAGTGTGGTCGCCGGCACATAAAGAGCAGGCGGTCGCGCCGGCCGGCTCCTACGAAAAGCCTGCATTCTCCAACGACCAGGACTCCAGGATCACTGCGGCCGCCAGCGAATCGATATTGGCGGCTTCCCGCCGCCGCGCGGCACCTGCCGCGCGCTGTGCGGCGAAACGGCGCGCGGCTTCCTGCGAGGTATGCCGCTCGTCCACCAGATGTACCGGAAGTTTGCTGCGTTTGGCCAGCGCGTCGGCGAACGCGCGCGCCCCGCGCGTGATCGCCTGTTCGCCGCCGTCCAGTGTCAGCGGCAAACCCACCACCAGGACTTCGGGCCTCCATTCGGCCAGCAGCGCATCGATGCGAACCCAATCGGGTTGACCCTTGTGCGAGAGCAGCGCTGGCAAAGGCCGGGCTGATTGGCTGATGCGATTGCCGCTGGCGACGCCGATTCTGCGTGCGCCGAAGTCGAACCCCAACATGCAACCTGTCATGGCATGGAGGAACGGAGAGGTCGAAGGATGGTGCCGGGGGGCCGGTCGGTCCGGGAGAGCCATTCCATTGATCCAGCTAAGGAGCTGCTGTTGTGGAAAGTCAGGGCATGGATGGCCGTTCTGGTGTTCACGAAGTCGAGGTGCTGCAGCCCGACCGTTCACCACCAGACGCGGCGATCACGGACGATCGCACAGGCACACCCATCATGCGTGGCCCGAATAGGATGTCAGGTTCGCTGGATTGATCCCCACAAGTTCCACCGCGGCGCCCCAGCGCTGATCCAGCGCGGTGTCGAACAGGACGCGGTTGTCGGCCGGGACCGTGAGCCAGGCGTTCTCGCGCAATTCCTGTTCCAGTTGACCCGAACCCCAGCCGGCATAGCCCAACGTCACCAGTGCACGTCCGGGGCCGGCGCCGCCTGCCATGGCCGCAAGGATGTCGCGGGAGGTGGTGACCGTGAGCATGTCGTTGACACGATAGCTCGAGTCCCATTCCCGCTCGCCGGATGCATGCAGCACGAACCCCCGTTCGGGTTGCACGGGCCCGCCCATGAGTACCGGCGCCGCAGCGACTTCGGCGCGTTCGCACGCCATGTTCATTTGCTTCAGCACATCGCCGAGCCTGTAGTCGGACAACCGGTTGACCACCAGCCCCATCGCACCGTCCTCGTTGTGCTGGCAGATGAACGTGATGCCGCGTGCGAAGTTGGGGTCGCCCATGCCCGGCATTGCGATCAGAAAGTGGCCGGTCAAGGAGGGTGAACACGGCTCGGCCGCGCGGGATTTCCGCGATTGGCTGCCGCCTGGTTTGCGCGGTGATTGCTTGCGGCGCGGCGGGGTTGGCTTGCCCGATCCGGGTTCGTTGCCGGGCGGATCGTCAGGTCCCGACCCTTTGCGTGAAGGAGACTTTGTCATGGCTCCGATTGTAACGCCGGCAAGTGCAACGTCAGCGTAAATCCACGCCTTGCGTCCGAAGATGATTGCCAGGCAGGAATTGCCATGTGCGGGTGATCACGAGTTCGGTGATGCGACGGCCCTTGGCGTCCTTGTCGCGCGGGATCGGCGGGAACGGCGCAGCCAGGTGCACGATGCGAATCGCGGCGTCGTCCAGGACGCGATAGCCCGAGCTGCGATTGATGGTCACCCCGCGCACGCGACCATCCGAGCCGATGACCACACTGAGTATAAGGCTGCCGTGCAAATGCCTGAGGCGGGCGGCGTCCGGGTAGTTGAGGTTGCCGATCCGCTCGATGCGGTGCACCCAGGCTACCTGGTACGCGGCGTAGGCGACATTCCTGGTGTTTGCCGAAATGTATTTGCGACGCGGCCGATGCGCGTAAGCCTCCTGTTCCCGGCGCACTTCCTGCGCGAGCCGCGCCATTTCCAGCCGTTGTGGAACCGGGATGGACGCCACCCGTTGATCGGGCTGCGGCTGCTTGCGGGTGTCGCGCTGGTCAGCGACGCGGGTTTTCGCCTGTCCGCTGGTAACGAGAATGTGTGGCCCGCTGGCGGCTTGTTGCTTGCGCGCGGCCGGCATCAGCGATGTCCGCGCGACGCCGGCCTGCGTGACCGGCAAGGGCCCCGAGAACGGCGCGCCCGGTCGGTGTGCCTTGTCGCTGTTGCCGCCGCCGGCGTTGTTGGCCTGGGCCAGGAAGTCGGCCGTCTTCGGTGTTTTGGCGTTCGACGTATTGATCAGGGTGACATCCAGCGTGGGCAGGCTGGGCGCGGGTTTGGCGAAGTGGAAGCCGATACCGAGAATCACGATCGCGTGCAGCATCAGCGAAAACAGAAGCGCGACGCCCATGCGGTCGGCGTGGCCGCCGTGGTTTGCAGAAGCGGCTACGGCGTTCACCTTCGGGACTCGGGACTTGGGACTCGGGACTCGAACGGCAGGGCAGTCTTTCGATTTAACGCATCGATATACAGGCAGCGTGTCAGAGTAGGCATGGGACTAAGGCACCTCGGGCCTCTGGGCGTGCCGAGTCCCGAGCCCCGAGTCCCGAGTCCCGAGCCGTTCGATCGCGTCAAACACCATTCCGGCGATGTTGATGCCGAACTGCGCATCCAGTTCGCGCACGCAAGTGGGCGAGGTGACATTGACCTCGGTAAGGTAATCACCGATTACGTCCAGGCCTGCGAACAGGATGCCGCGGCGCATCAGCTCCGGTCCCGTTTCGGCCGCGATCCAGCGGTCACGCTCCGACAGCGGCTGGCCCACGCCGCGGCCGCCGACGGCGAGGTTGCCGCGAAAGTCGGTGCCCTGCGGAATGCGTGCAAGCGCATACGGAACAGGTTCGCCGTTCACCACCAGGATCCGTTTGTCACCCTTGTCGATCGCGGAGATGAACTTCTGGGCCATCACGAAACGGCGATCGTCGCCGGCCAGTGTTTCCAGGATGGAATTGAGATTGGGATCGTCACCGCGCGAGCGGAAGATGCCGCGCCCGCCCATGCCGTCCAGCGGTTTCAACACGATTTCGCCGTGCTCGTGAGCGAAGCGGCGCAGCTCACCGCGGTCACGCGCAACCAGCGCCGGCGCGCAACATTGCGGGAACCATTGCGCGGCCAGCTTTTCGTTGAAATCACGCAAGGCCTGCGGGGCATTGACGACGTGCACGCCCGCGCGCACGGCAAGATCCAGGACCAGCGTGTCATACAGGAACTGCGCATCGAACGGCGGGTCCTTGCGCGCCAGCACGATGTCGATGCCCTGCGCCAGCGGCTGCCAGCGCGCTTCGCCCAGCCTGGACCAGTCGGTCGTGGCGTCCCGCACTTCGAGCGGCGCCAGACGCGCCCAGGCTGCACCGTCGCGCACGGCCAGGTCGCCCTGCAACATGTAGTGGAGTGCATGGCCACGCCGTTGCGCTTCCAGCAGCAGGGCGAGCGTGGTGTCTTTTTCGGGATGGATGGCGCCGATGGGATCCATCAGCACCGCAACGGTGAGATTCATTGGTTCGTACTAACGATCAGCAAATCAGGAAGGATGCCCCTTGGAGCAAGGCATTCGAACAGGCCCCTCTTGGTGTATCTTGGCACACGTGGCCCGAAATGCCCGGGAGGGCACTCGAGGTTTCGTCTGCAGGGGGACGACGCCGGGAGATCCATGGAATTGATGTGACGGCCGTCCCGAAACACCTGCGGTGTGGCATCCATGTTGCATGGATTCTCACCGCCTCCCATGAGGTGGAACCCTGACCGTGAATAACAACGTCAACCATGATGGCCTGGCCGGACTGAAGGTCATGGTTATCGACGACTCGAAGACCATCCGTCGCACCGCCGAAACCCTGCTCAAGAAGGAGGGTGCGGAAGTGTTGACCGCGGTGGACGGTTTCGAGGCGTTGGCGAAGATTTCCGACTTGCGGCCCGACATCATCTTCGTGGACATCATGATGCCGCGACTGGACGGCTATCAGACCTGTGCGTTGATCAAGAACAATCACGTGTTCCGCGCCACGCCGGTGATCATGTTGTCTTCCAAGGACGGCCTGTTCGACAAGGCGCGCGGGCGGATCGTGGGTTCCGAGCAGTACCTCACCAAACCTTTCACGCGCGACGAGTTGCTGGATGCGATCCACCAACACGTCGCGGTCACCCGATGAAGCGCCCACCGCACCGCTGAAACCGCAGGGGAACGATTGCCATGGCACACATTCTGATCATCGACGATTCACCCACCGACGTGAAGATTTTTTCCGGCGCATTGGAGCGGGCGGGGCACAAGGTTACCGCCGCCGGCACCGCCGAGGCCGGGATCGCCGCGGCCCGGAAGGACAAGCCCGACCTGGTGCTGATGGACGTGATCATGCCGGGCATGAACGGGTTCCAGGCCACCCGCAGCCTCACGCGCGATCCGAAGACCAGCGCCATTCCGGTGGTGATCGTTACCACCAAGACCATGGAAACCGACCGCATGTGGGGCATGCGTCAGGGTGCCAAGGACGTACT
>JBOHYV010000215.1:0-4797 GCA_050738135.1 Rhodanobacteraceae bacterium
ACGTCACGGTCGATGTCAACCGCAGCCCGTCGCTGGTCGAGGACGAGCACGAAAGCGACCTGCCCAACCACCTTGCCGGCAGCCACCCCGCGGCCACCGAGGCGGATGCAGGTGATCTTGCGGTCAGGGACTATGCGTTGTCCGAAGCCTTGCACGTCCTGCAAGGCTTGGCGCTGGCGCGCAACGTGCAGACGCCTGCGCCGGCATTCGGCACGCACTGAACGCGGCGGGAGCAGGCAGCAAGGCCGGTCTCGCCCGAACGACCTGTCCCGACAGCGCCCGACGCGCCCGATGCGGTGATTGGATAAACGCCTACACGTTCCATCGGCCTCGCCCGATGGGCGGGTGATTGCATTGGCGCCAAGCTGTCGATGTCACGAGCCGGAGACATCGACATGCCGCACCAGTGCCTGGGCAACCGCAACATCGTGCGTTCGACACTTTCCCGGGCAGCTTTCGCGCTGATGCTTTGGGCGTTTGCGGCCGGCGCCGTTCACGCGGCCTCGGTGTACCGCTGCGTCGACGCGCACGGACACCTTTCCTGGCAGGACACCCCGTGTCCGGCGCACACGCAACAAAGCAAGATCAATCTCGATCCTCAGCCGCTCATCGGCGCGCCCGGAGAGGTGAAAAGGCGCTCCGTCTCGGCAACGCACGCTCACGGACATGCAAGACCGCATAGACACTCGTCGCACACGCGGGCCAAGCCCCGCATGTCTTGGGAATGCCGTGCCGCCGACGGCGAAGTGTTCTACCGGCACAAGCACTGTCCGTCTTCGGTTCCGGGCGATGGCGTGGTGCGCAGCCACTACACCGAAAAAATGTCCAGCGGGCATTCGCGACGACGCCGCAATGGGTGGGGCCGGGTGCGCGTGCACGGCGTGAGAATCACGCGCGCCGAAGCCTGCCGGCGCATCCACTCCGCCGGAGCGGCAGCGCGGGACGGCCATCTGCGTGACGCGACGGTCTCGACGTACGATCACCTGATGGGCCGCGATCCTTGCATCGGCGAATGACTGCGGTGTCCGTCAGCCAGCGGTGCGCGACCGGAGTCTGGCAGCGGAATACCACGGGTATACTGCAGGCATGGATGCCCGCGCCCGTCGTGCTGCAAATCGCGTACCTGCCTTTTTCGCGGCCGCGACGGTGTGCATCCTGATGTCGGCCTGCTCGCAGCAAGGCCCCGCTCCGGCGGCCGCGCCTTCGGCTTCCGCACAGGCCACCGCCGACGAGGCCGCCGCCAACAAGGAATTCAACCTCTACAAACAGATGCTGGACGAGCGCAACGACGCGCTGGCCGCGCCGCTCGGCGAGGAAATCGTCAAGAAATATCCGGGGACATCGGCGGCCACCGCGGTGCAAAAGGACCTGCCGAAAATCGAGGCGGCCGCCAAGGCCAAGACAGAGCACGACCGCCTTGCAAACCTTTGGTACTACCAGACCGCCAACGTGGACGGTCGGCAATCCACTGCAAGCATCTATTCGACCCAACCGTCGGGCAATCAACGCGTGCGGTTGGTGCTACGCCGGCACGTGAAGTGGGGCCAGAGCGTTTACCTGTTCGCGCCCGACGGCAGCAAGGGTTTCGTCTGCAAGGGCGAGTGCAACGTCGTGATGCATTTCGACGGCAAGCGCGAAGCCTGGAAGGCCTACTTGCCCAAGACCGGCGAGCCCGCGATGTTCATCAAGAGCGACAAGCGCTTCATTGCGGCGATGGAGAAAACGAAGGTCATCGAGATGGACGTCACCAGCCGCGAGCGCGGCAAGGAAACCCTGGAGTTCGAGGTCGGTGGCTACGATCCGGCGAAGTTTCTGCCGTTGCCCAAAAAATGACCCCCTAAAAAAATGACCCATGGCGAGTACGGTTTCGCGACGGAAACCGGACCGCCGACGCCTTCCTGCAGCAGCCCGCACCCGACGTCGCGATCTTCGCGGCCCCGGTTCGAACGCGCATCCAAAATCGGCCCGGAAATCCGTCGGCACCTCGTGTTCAGGGAACAGTCGGCGATCGTCGAAGCGGCGTTCATGTCCGGACGGTCAGACTGGATTCGGTCTACCGACAGAAGGAGGCACGTCCATGCACGATCCTGACAGACGAGTCCGCGCCCGCACGCTTTCGGCGTTGCTTGGTGCGGCGTTGCTTTGCGCCACCGGCTTCGCTGCCGTGGGCACGGCATCAGCCGCACAACCCGACCTGGATTGCAAACTGACCTTCTCGTTGGCGGGCTGGTCGGCGATTTTCAAGCATGCCGACGGCCATGGCATCGTGACCTGCGCCAACGGCCAATCGATGCCGGTGCACATCCGCGTGCGTGGCGGCGGTTTGACCGCAGGCAAGTGGCGCATCAACGACGGCAAGGGCAAGTTCACCGACATTTACAAGATCAGTGACGTGCTCGGCAACTATGCGCAGGCCGCAGCAAGCGCGGGGTTGGTCAAATCATCCACCGCGCAGGTGCTCACCAAAGGCACGGTGTCGCTCGCGCTTGCGGGGACCGGCCAAGGCGTGAATCTCGGCATCGCGGGCGCCAAGTTCACCATCAGCCGTGCCGAGACTGCACAGGCCGCCAGCGACTAGGGCTCGCCTTGGAACGTGGCGCTTCGCGCCACGTTCTTGTGCCGCCCGGAAAGTTTCACTCGACAATCACCGGCGCGCGGTTGTCAGCCCCGACGGATCACGCCTTTCAGGACCGCGAAATGGTCCAGCATTGCCTCGGCCGAAACCTTGGGATAAACCCCGAATTCCTGCGGCAGGTAGCCTAGCACCTGCCGCGTCGCCTGTTTGTCGGCCAACACGTCGATGTCGCCCAGCTTGATGCTGCCTTCATCCGGATCCTGCAGCGTCGCGATCGTCCGCATCAGCGTCGACTTGCCTGCGCCGTTCGGCCCCAGCAGCCCGAACATGCCATTGGGAATGTCCAGCGAAACCCGGCTGAGTGCACGCACGCCATTCGGATAGGTCTTGGACAAATTGCGGATCGTCAACATCGCCTCGGCTCCGTGACACTTTGGTTTCGGTTCCGGCAAGAGTCTGCCGGCCGCCGCGCCACCTCGCCATCCGCCAGTGGTCACGGTGACTTTCGGGCCGTGACTTTTGCCCGCTGGGCGGCGGCGTCCCGACCGTCCGGAGGCGGCGACGCGATCCTGCCCGAAATGGCCGGAATGCCCCCTACATGACGCAAGGGCGCAAATGCGCGAAACTGGGCATCTTGCGACTCAGGGAACAACCGGGCATGGCAGACGTACGCGAAGCGAAAGTACCGGACATCGGCGATTTTCAAGGTGTGCCGGTGATCGAGGTGATGGTGAAGCCCGGCGACCACGTGGACAAGGACCAGGGCCTCGTCACGCTGGAATCGGCCAAGGCCACGATGGAAGTACCGGCGCCATTCGCGGGCGCCGTCAAGGAGGTCAAGGTCAAGGTCGGCGAGGAGGTTTCCCAAGGCAGCGTGATCGCGATGATCGAAGCGGAGGATGGCGGCAAGGACAGCAAAGCTTCCGCGCCAAAGCATGCCCCCGAAACCGCCAGGCAAGAAACGGCGAAGCCCTCCTCTTCCGCCGGGAAAGGGGCTGGGGGTGAGGATCCGAAACCTGTACAAGCTCCCAAAGCAGAATCAGCAACGCGCGGGGCCGAACCTTCTCCCGCCGCTGCGCGGCACCAAGTGGAACCCATGGGAGAGGGAAACAGCACGGCCGAACGTCGCGCACCGCCGATCCCGTTCGACTCCGAATCGGTCATGCCGGACAAGGTGCCTTACGCCAGTCCCGCGGTGCGCGCTTTCGCGCGCGAGTTGGGGGTCGATCTCAAACGCGTCCGCGGGAGCGAACGCGGCGGCCGCATCATCAAGGAGGACGTGCAGCAGTTCGTGAAATCGGCAATGGCGGGCGGCGTATCGCCCGCAGTCGGCGGAGGCGGCGGCGGACTGAATCTGCTGCCGTGGCCGAAGATCGACTTCACGAAGTTCGGCGAGACCGAAACCCGACCGTTGACGCGGATCCAGAAGCTGTCCGGCGCCAATCTCGCCCGCAACTGGGCGATGATCCCGCACGTGACGCAATTCGAGGATGCCGACATCACCGACCTGGAGGCGCTGCGCAAGAGCCTCAACAAGGAAAACGAAAAGGGCGGCGTCAAGGTCACCCTGCTCGCGTTCCTGATCAAGGCCTCGGTCGCGGCGATCCAGAAATATCCCGATTTCAATTCTTCGCTGGACGCAACCGGCGAAAACCTGGTGTTGAAGAAGTATTTCCACATCGGCTTCGCCGCCGACACGCCGAACGGCCTCGTGGTGCCGGTGATCCGCGACTGCGACAAGAAGGGCGTGCTGGAAATTGCCAGGGAAATGTCGGCGCTCGCCAACAAGGCGCGCGAAGGCAAGCTCATGCCCGGGGAAATGTCGGGCGGATGTTTCTCGATTTCCTCGCTCGGCGGCATCGGCGGCACCGCGTTCACGCCCATCATCAACGCGCCCGAGGTCGCGATCCTCGGCGTCTCGCGCGCGTCGATGAAGCCCGTGTGGAACGGCAAGGAATTCGCGCCACGCATGGTCCTGCCGCTGTCGCTGTCCTACGACCATCGCGTCATCGACGGTGCCGCGGCCGCGCGCTTCACGACGTACCTCGCGCAACTGCTCGCCGACATGCGGCGCGCGCTGCTGTAGGAATACGCGATGTCCGGAACGGCGCAGCTCTTCTGCCCCTTGAGTCAAGGGGGCGATCCATCCGTCGCAACGCGAGGGGATGGATGAGGGTCGTGGAGACAAGCGCCTTGTGAGAATCACGCTCGAACCGTAACCC
>JBOHYV010000216.1:0-4792 GCA_050738135.1 Rhodanobacteraceae bacterium
ACCCTCACGCGATGGGTGAGCAACCCGGCATCCAGCGCATGTTCCACGCCGCGCACCACCAGTCGCGCGCAGATCAACGAGTGCGGATTGACGTAACCCACGCCAACCGGCTTGTCGTTCGCGGCGACCACGACGCACGCCTCGCCCGGCTGAAACGCATTCAAGGGCGAGCGCGCGACATCCACTTCGTTGGCGAACACCCACAGATGCCCTGCACGCAGGCGCGCATCCTCGCCGCGCTTCAGGTACAGCGCGGGATATTCGACAGGTTCGGTCACGACGGGATCCATCAAACCACCTCAAAGGTGTGGGCAACAGCGTGCGGACGGTGGTAGTGCATCAAACTGACGCATGACCCGTCCCTTGGGTGACGACGGTACGTTCGAGGTTTAGGCTACGTGGATGACCAACCGCCTCGCGAATGCATCCAGTCCCTACCTTCGCATGCACGCCGACAATCCGGTGGAATGGCAGCCGTGGGATGATATCGCGCTTGTCCACGCACGCGATACCGACACCCCCATCCTGCTGTCCATTGGTTACAGCGCCTGCCACTGGTGTCACGTGATGGCGCGCGAGTGTTTCGAAGATTCCGAAATCGCCGCCGCGATGAACCGCGGGTTCGTCAACATCAAGCTGGACCGCGAGGAACGCCCCGACATCGATCGCGTATACCAATTGGCGCATCAGGCGCTGAGTGGGCGGGGCGGCGGCTGGCCGTTGACCGCATTTCTCGATCCGCAGGACCTTTCGCCGTTCTACATTGGAACGTATTTCCCGCCGACACCGCGCCACGGGTTGCCCGGATTCCCGGAAGTCCTGCAACGCGTACGCGCCTGGTTCGACACCCACCGGAGTGATCTTCGCGCGCAATCGGCGCAATTGCTGGGCTGGTTGCAGCAAGCGGAAGCCGGCACGCCGGGCGCCGACCTCGATGCACAGGCCGCCAACACCAAAGCCATGCAGCGACTGGCTGCGCGCTTCGATCCACACTGGGGCGGCAACCGGGGCGCGCCCAAATTTCCGCGTGCGATGGAGCTGGAATGGCTGCTGGACGTCCGCGACGGCGCCGTCGGCGCGCGCAACATGGCGAACCTCACCCTCGAGACGATGGCTGCACGGGGCCTGCAGGATCATCTCGGCGGTGGTTTCTTCCGTTATTGCGTGGACGCCGACTGGACGATCCCGCACTTCGAAAAGATGCTTTACGACAACGCGCAGCTGCTGCCGGTCCATGCGCGCATCGCGGCGACAAGCGACGTCGACATTGGTTTGCGCAACACGGCGACGACCGCCGTCCAGGGGATCGTCGACTGGCTGGCGCGCGACATGACCGCGCCGAGCGGCGCGTTCTACAGCTCGCTCGATGCCGACAGCGAGCATCAGGAAGGGAAGTTCTACCTGTGGACCCGTGAGCAGATGCGCGCCGCACTCCCGGATGCAACCTACCCGATCGCCGAGCATGCATTCGGATTGGATCAGGGGCCCAATTTCGACGGCAAGGCATGGCACCTGTTGCGGGTGGCGCCCCTCGACAAGGTCGCCCGGCAGCTCGGGCGTTCGATCGACGATGTCAATGCGGATTACGCGGAAGCGCGGCGTCGGCTGCTCGAAGTGCGTGCACGCCGGCGGCATCCCGCGCGCGACGACAAGATTCTTGTCGCTTGGAATGCACTCGCCATCTCCGGCCTCGCACGCACGGCGCGGCTGCTCGACGACATGCGCTGTGGCGACATGGCATCGCGCGCGCTCGCTGCGCTGCGGGAATCCGCGTGGATGGACGGCGAGCTCTCCACCAACATCGCGGAACCGGCGTCACGCATTCCGGGATTTCTCGACGACCACGCTTTTCTGCTGGACGCTCTGCTGGAAACGTTGCAGCTCGAGTTCGATCCACGCGATCTGGATTGGGCGGTCGCGCTGGCCGAAGCACTGCGCAAGCGGTTTGCCGATGGCACGCGCGGCGGGTTCTGGTTTTCGACGCCTGAGCACGCCACACCGCTCGCGCGCAGCCGCAGCTGGATGGATGATGCCCTGCCCAACGGCAACGGCGTCGCGATCCGCTCGCTGCTCCGGCTCGGACATCTGACAGGCAACGCGGGCATTCTCGACAGCGCGGAATATGCGGTGCACGCCGCCGGGGGCGCACTTGCGCAGTATCCCGATGCCTGCCCCAGCGTCTTGCGCGCGCTTGATGAATACGATAGGCCACGCCCGCAAATAGTGGTGCGCTGTCCTGAGGGGCAACGAACGGCGTGGCGGGCAGCGGTGCGCGACGGCTTGCGCGCCGTCGGCCTCGCGCCCGGCGGCGATGCAGTGGACGTGTTCATCATTCCGTCCGAAGCCGGCCTGCCGGGTCTGTTGGCCGCGCGCGAACCACGCGGCAATTCGGGCACGGCCTGGGTTTGCGCAGGACTGACCTGTCAGGCGCCGGTCACTTCACCGGATGAACTGGCGGATGCAATTCGCGCCGCGGTTTCCACGTAGGCGCCGCGTTCAGCGCAGGACCGACGCCTTGGGCAGCGGATCCCGGCGGCCGGGGCCGGGCGGCAAATACACATCGAGAAGATTGTGGGTCGCCATGATTCCGTCCAGCGCGCCCTCCTTCCAGTGTTCGCTGCGGAATTGCTCGCCCATCAAATCGATGATCGGCGTCCAGGCGCCTTCCGGCACCCGCGCCACCACTCCACGGTCGGGAACGATCTCGATGGTGTAGTCGCCGAGCAACACGTAGATCAGAACGCCGGTGCGGCGCTCGGTGTCCCAGACTTTCAGGTCGGCGAATACGCTCTCGGCACGCTCGCGCACGCGGCGCCCCCCGATCAGGTAGCGCGCCGGCAGTTGTGCCTCGACGGCAAAGCATATTTCGCCATCATGTTTCGCTTCGCCCCGGGCGATCGCATCGCGGATTTCCTGCATCGCTGCCGGTGGAAACGCGCGGCTGGCGGGCGCATGCAGCCAATGCCGCAGCCAGCGCACCGGGTCCATCACCATGCCCCCGTGCGCGCACCCAGGATCACGACCCAGATCACCAGCACGTTCAACATCAACAGGAGAGTTGCAGCCGAACCCATGTCCTTGGCGCGACCGGCGATCACGTCGTATTCCGGCCACAGTTTGTCCACGGCCGCCTCGATCCCGGAATTCAACATTTCCGCCGCCAGCACCGGCAACAACGATCCGGCCAGCAGCGCCTTCTCGATCGCGCCGTCGCCAAGCCACAGCCCGATCGGAAACAGGATCACGCACAGGATGACCTCAAGGCGAAATGACGCCTCGACACGCCAGCCCTCGCGCAATCCCTTGAGCGACCAGATCAGTGCCTGCCAGACCTGGCGAGGCCCGCGGTTGATTTCACTTGGCATGCCGTGGGTTCCCCGGTTGTCGAATGGGTATTGCCGGGGCGGCTTTGGCGCCGCCACGGCCATCGATGCCGACCGCGCGCCAGCATACGACGCCACGACGCTCGCCGCGAGCTTGCGAAACGTTCAGCGCCTGGCGGTTTCGACGATGGGTTTGCCGTTCACGACCTTGAAATGGAAGCTGTACCACAGGCTGAAGGGCTTGCGCGTCAGCACGGCTGTCCCGTCCGGGCTCCGTTCTTCCATCCACAACGGCGTGAACTTCCACTGCATCGCGGCCTGACGGATCGCAGCCTCGTACAACCCGTGATCGGGGCCTTTGTCCGTATTCGACACCGGAAACACGCCCTCGACGCGGCCATCCTTCTCCATCACCAGTTGCATCACAACCGTCACCGGCGCTGCACCCGGATGCACGAGCGACGGCGGATAAACAGGCGCGATCTGCTTTTGCGGGATCGGCTGGACAGCGACCTCACCGTGCTTCAATGTGTAACGTGCAACACCTTTCGGCGCCTGCATTTTCCGGTAGCTGGTGGTTGGCTGCGGGTTCGGCTTGAGCACGGTCCGCGTGCTGCAAGCCGAAACCACGCTTCCGGCGATAACAACCAGGACCATTCGAGATACGTTTCTCATCGCGTCGCCGCTTTCGCCACACGAAGCGCCATTTCGCCGTCCCCCCCCGGAATGACGATGGGGTGAGATACGCCTACGATCCGGGCAACCTTCGATCAGGACGATGCAGGTTCCAAAACCTTCAGCGAGAAGTTGACGGGCACCTGCACGAGTCCGCCGACGGGCTTGCCATCCTTGCGGCCGGGATTGAATTTCCACTTCGCCGCGGCGGCGATCGACACGGATTGCAACAACGCTGACGCCGTGGTCTTGGCCGGATCCACGCGCACTCCAGTGACGTTGCCGGCCGCATCCACGCTGACATCCAGCATCACCAGGCCCTGCTCGCCCTTTCTTAACGCCTCGGCCGGGTATTTGGGCGGGTGGGCATGCTTGTAGATAGCATCAACCGACGGCGGGACAACCAAGCGAACATGCACCACCGCTGGCGCCGATGCGGACGGGGTTTGCGCGGCGGCCTGTACCGGCGTTTGCCCGCCGGCGACGTACAAGCCTCCAGCCAACAATGCCGCGACGGCAATAAAGCCGGCACGACGCCGCCACGCGCCCGGCGGAATACGCATGATCATGGCAAGTCTTTCCTTGAGTTGCGGCTCGGCGAGCCAGGGAATCAATGCAGGAATGGGTTGCGCGGGCACGCTGTCCAGCAGTGCGCGTGCGTATCCTGCATCGCATCGGGGCGACGCGCGCAACGACGCGGCATCGCAGGCGAGTTCCTGATCCAGCCGGAAACGCGAACGCGCTAACCACGCCAACGGATGGAACCACAGCAGCGACGAGGCGAATTCCATTGC
>JBOHYV010000217.1:0-4784 GCA_050738135.1 Rhodanobacteraceae bacterium
CCGCCGGGCCCGGCGGTTCGTGGCCCGCACGCCGGCGTGCAGTGCGGACAAAATCCGTGTGATGCGCCGGTCACTCCGAAGTCTGATGTCGCGGTCCGCGGCCGGGCTCCGCGTGCTTCGCCTTCGCCTTGAGCAGGAAGATCATTTCCTGCGACAGCGCGGGGCTGATCCAGCGCTGTGCCGTGATCTCGAACAGCGGTTCGAGTTCCGCGTGCGCCCGCTTCGCGCTGCAAAAGCACAAGGCGTGCTTCGACCCGCCGAAGATCGCGGCCCGCGTCGAGCGTCTCAGTTTGTGGAATCCGCTTTCGATACCGAAGGAAACGATGGCGCAGGGCGCGACCCGCGCGAGTTCCTCGAGCATGCGTTGGCGCAGTGGCGAAGGCACACGATGCATCAGCCGCAGGCAGACGACCACGTCGAACGCGTTGTCCTGGAAAGCGCTGAGGTCCGCCGCGTCGGCAACCCGGAAGTCGACTTCCTGATGCCCGACCCGCAGGAACTCGGCGGTGGCACGCTCCAGCATGCTCGCGGCAATGTCGGCGGCGACGACGCGGGTTCCGAGTGACGCGAAGACACCGGCGAGCTTTCCGCTCCCGGCGGGAATGTCGAGCGCGTTGCGATGCCGGACCCGCGCCAGCAGGGCTTCCACCGTGCGTTGTTCACGACGTGCCACCAGTCGCGAGGGCAGGTTTCGCCAGCCGGTCTTCGACACGAACATGTCATGGTAGCGCTGCGCCGTGGCATCGTCCTGATAAAACGTCCGCGTGTCGCGCTCGTAATCAAAACTCATCGCTTGCTACCCACGTCTGGAGTTGTCGAAAATAGGCAATCAGGTAGGGCCGACCGAGGATGCGCCATGCCCCGTGCAGCGACCGCAGTGCCTTTTCGGCAAAGTGTCGTCGCATTGCGATCGTTTCGCGCAGGAAATAACCGAGCAGGATCCTGTCGGTTGTGCGCGCCGAGGCGTGTTCGTAAGCGGATACCAGATCACCGGAATCGAATTCACGCCATATTTTCGGCGATCCACCTTTACCCCAATTAACCATCAGGAGCGAAATCATGAACCGCGCCAGGTCGTTTTCCGGCACGCCCCGGTGCACAACCTGGGGATCGAAGAAAACCCATTGGTCACGGCGATCGTCGTACCTGAAATTGCGGACTTCGAAGCCTTCGATGCATAGCGTGCGCTCGCGCTCGGCAATTCGCCGCACCACGGCGGCGTCCGGGCGCAGAAATCCGTCCACGAGATAATCCTTGAGCGGATATTGCGATGCCGCGTCAGTGGCGGCATGCAGGCGGGCCAGCAGCAACATGGCGTCGCGCAGGCTCGCTGCGCGTCGCGCCTGGCTTGCGCCGCGTACGCGCAACATCGCGCGCATGTCGGGGCCCGACAGGTGCGGATACACGACGCAGGCATGATCGAGGCGCTCCGGGCGACAGGCACAATCGCTGAAACGGGACAGGAGCAGCATGTCCGCGTGCTCGCGACGAGCCCTTTCGATGCAGTCGGGATCGCGCCAGTCGCGGAGCGGATCGTCGCTGCTGCGGAACACCTTGTAAAACCGGCCCTCCGAGGAGGCCACCCAGGATTCCTTGCGCGGCGCGAATGCCAGCGCGTCGATCCAGCGCGCAGCACCGGTCGCCGGCGCTGGCAGCAAGGTTGCAGTCCGCCTGTTCATGCCGCCACCTCGTCGTGTGCCCACGGCCGGTTGCACGCGGTTTGCGACAGCCAGGCCTGGAACATCAATATGTCCCACAATCGGAAGCCTTCGTGCGCGTTGCCGGCAAGGTGGTCGGCCAGCAGCCTTCGGACGGACTGGGGTTCGAAGAAACCCTCTTCCCGCAAGCGGCGCTCGTCCAGCAAGGTTTCCGCCCAGTCGCGCAGCGGACCGCGCAGCCACGCACCGACCGGCACGCCGAATCCCTGCTTGGGACGCTCCATCAGTTCTCGCGGCACGTACCGGTCAAGCACCTGTCGCAGCAGCCATTTGCCGCGTCCGCGCCTGATTTTCTGGCGCAAGGGCACGCGCCAGGCGAACTCCACGACACGGTGGTCCAGCAGCGGCACACGCGCCTCCAGGCTCACGGCCATGCTGGCGCGGTCGACCTTGGTGAGGATGTCGCCCGGAAGGTAGGTGACGAGATCGCGATACATCATGCGTTCGATGTCCGACTTCAGCAGCGTGTCGTCGGGTTCGATCGGCATCTCGGCCGCGCCCGGCACCATCGCGGCCGGGTGGCGGGTGTGCGACATCAGCAGTCGGTAACGCGCTCCCTGCGATTCGGCCTGCAGCATGTCGGCCAGGACTTCCACCTTGGCGCGCGGCCGTTTCAATTTGACGCCTTCGGGCAGGCCGGCGTTGATGCCTGCCAGCAGCGATTCATAGAAAGCCGCGTGGTGCGCAAGCGAACGCGCCGCTTTCGATCGGAACGCCGGTGACATCCAGCGCAATCCCCGCTCGACGTTCCGGAACGCGAGATAGCGTCGGTAGCCGCCGAACAATTCGTCGCCGCCATCGCCGGACAGGCTCACGGTGACGTTGCGGCGGGTGAGCTGCGACAACAGCAAGGTCGGCAGCTGCGAGGAATCGGAAAAAGGTTCGTCGAAGATCTCCGGCAGCTTCGGCACCATGGCCAATGCGTCCCCCGCGGAGAAGTACAAATCGTGGTGATCCGTGTCGAGGTACTTCGCAACCGCCGCGGCGTGTGCCGCTTCGTCATAGCCCTTTTCCCTGAATCCGATCGAAAAGGTCTGTACCGGACGCGCGGACTGCGCCTGCATCAACGCGACGACCAACGAAGAATCGATACCGCCCGAGAGGAACGCGCCGAACGGGACGTCGGCTTCCATCCGCAGTGCCACGGCATCGCGCAGCAAGCGGTCGAGCGCATCGACGGCCTCGGGGTCCGCGAGCTGCAGGCGATCGGCAATGCCCGATTCAGCGGCTTCGCGTGCAGACCACCAGGCTTGCGTGCGGTCTGCCATGCACGATGAGCGCGCTTTTGCCATGTCGTTTTCAGTCAGGCTCAACAAGGTTCCCGGCGGCAGCTTGTGCAAGCCCCGGTAAATCGAATGCGGCGCCGGGATGTAGCCGTGACGCAGCAGCAGGCAAAGCGCGTCGCGATCGATGGCGTTGGCGAAGCCGGGGATTGCCGTCAGGGCTTTCAACTCCGATGCGAATACGAACAGTTTGCCGACCCAGCCGTGGTAGAGCGGCTTGATGCCGAGCCGGTCGCGCACCAGCTGGAGCGAGCGTTCGTGGCGGTCCCACAAGGCGAACGCGAACATGCCGATGAAGCGCCGCAAGGCCTCGCCGAGGCCCCAGTGCTCGATCGCCGCCAGTATCACTTCACTGTCGGAATGCCCGCGGAACGCCGCGCCGAGTCCGGCGAGTTCGCGCCGCAGGATGCGATGGTTGTAAACCTCGCCGTTGTAGATCATCACGAAGCGGCCGCTGGCCGAAACCATCGGTTGATGTCCTTGCGGCGAAAGATCGATCACCGAGAGCCGCCGGTGACCCAATGCGATGCCGGCCGCGCAATCCTGAAAGAAGCCTTCGTCGTCGGGTCCGCGATGCCGGATCGCACGCGTCATGCGACGCAACGTCAAGGCGGAGCGTTCCGCGCCCATTCGATGCGTGCCGTCCCAGAAACCTGCTATCCCGCACATGTCCTCAACTTCCTGTTGTCGAGCCGTTCCGTCATGGCATGCTCGTCACGAGATCCTGGATGTCCGAACCGGTCCCGATCCTCGCCTCGATGAGGAAACGCTTGCCGGCGCGCCTGAAAACGGTCGATTGTTCGATGCTGCCTTCATTCCTGTTGCGATTCTCGATCACCGCGAGCAGCGCGCCATCGCGCATCGCGTTGCGCAGCTTGACGAGCCCGTCACGCAGTTCGGAATCCGGGAAATAGACGCGATTCAGCAGATTCGCGGCGATGATCAGGTCGGCCTTCTCGTGCGGCCATTCGTCGAAAATGCTGTAGGGCTCGATGCGGACCTTGTCGCCTCGTTTCGCCGCCAGCTCCGGGTTGATCATGTCGACGCCTTGCTCGCGATGCAGCCTCGATGAGTCGAAGCGTTTGAAGACGCGCGCAGCGATCGTGTTGAACGGCCATTCCGCGCCGTCGAGGTCGTTGTGGATCACGAAGCAGCGATTCGCATACAGCCACGGCCTCGCGTCCGCGTCGCACAGATACATGCCGAAACCACCGGGGCAGACATAGGCCTTGATGTGCCTGTCGGTGACGTAGTAGCGCGCGAATGCCAGCTGCTCCATCACGGCCAGGGCCGCGCTGCCGTCGGAGGCGCCAACGTCCAGCACGACCGGCGGTTTGGCAAACGACATTTTCGACAGCAGGCGCGTGGTTTCCGGGAAGCGGTCGTAATGCGTGGTCTTGAACGTGGTGCCGATTTTCAAGCATTTCAGGGTCTCGGTGAGCGCCGCGGCATCGAGGCGCTGGTCCAGCAGTCGACGCGGGTCGGGAAGACCCCGCCGCAGCTTGTACATCATGGTCGGCCAGATGGCGCGGTTGAGTCTTACCGGTCTGCGCATGGCGCCCTCGCGACGGTTCGATAAAGTTCGGCATAGCGGTGGGCGCCCGGCCCGATCGCGTAGCGTTCGACGATGCGTCGGCGTGCGCGTCGACCCAGTTTGGGTCGGCCCTGCTCGCCGAGTGCAGCCAGCTTCGTCCACGCCGCGCTCAAGGCGATGGCGTCGCGCGGCGCCACGACCACGCCGGTGTCGCCCACGATTTCGGATGCGTCGCCCACGTCCGTCACC
>JBOHYV010000218.1:0-4775 GCA_050738135.1 Rhodanobacteraceae bacterium
ATGATCCAGCACCATCCGAACCGCCCGCTCCCGTACCTCAGGTGAGTACCGCTTCTCTGTGTTCATGCCCCAATCCTCTCAAAGGTTGGAGCCTCCGGGAAAGCCGGGGCGGTTCAATGGTTCCAAGTATAAAAGTTACGCGCAAACCTACTCACACTAACGAGCGTTTGCCTCGCGGTGTCACCGGATTCCATCGTGACCCTGATCGCATGGGCACCAAGTCGCTCGAATCAAACTACTGCGTTTATACCCGACGCGGTCTCGTCTCGTCGCCGTCATACTGCCCACTTGACCTACAACTAGCAGGTCAGCCCCAGTTGTCCTAGGGACAGCTAGCTGTCCCATTAGGAGGCTGATTTGATGCAGTCGGGCCGCATCGTGCCGCTCGTACCGGACTCTGCGCGGGAACAACTGCGCAACGGTTGCCATTATCCAATCGGAGACGACGATGAAGGGCCGGCGCAGAAATGCTATGCGCGAAGCATCGACGACTATCAGCGCCGAGAAAGACGCGGAGAGGAAGTGCTACACATACCCCTCCTACAGCGACCTCTACTCTAGCTGCATACAGAAGGCACGTGAGCAGGCCGGGGCCAGCAGTTCCGCTACTCTCACGCCTTCTACTTGAACGGGATCACCTGCGCGCCGTCCCCCAGCGTTTGAGATAGTCCGCCCACGCCTGCATCATCTTCCGCCGCTCCTCATGTACTGCCCGCGGTTGTACGCTGCCCGACCTTGTTCCGCTCAGCGTGCGCTAGCTGCCGCTCGATCACGTCCGGGGACCATCCCTGTTCGTTCAACAGTGACGATGCCATAGCGGCGCGGAAACCGAGCGCCGTCATGGTGCCTTGTCGAATCCCAAGCGTCGCAGCGCAGCATTCAGCGTGTCGCTGCTCAGCGGTCGATGCCCCCACGTCAACCTTGCTTCGGCTGGATTGCGTTAGACACCCTGACACGCAAAACCCCGCTGCGGTGCGGGGTTCGGTGGTAACGCTGGATCGTCTCGGACTGCCTGAAACGGGTAACTGATGCCGGAAGAGGGAATCGAACCCCCGACCCACGCATTACGAATGCGTTGCTCTACCAACTGAGCTACTCCGGCACAAACGGGACTGGAAAGTCTAGCGGACGACCTCGCAGATACGCAATCCGGGCCGTTCGCGACCCGATTTTTCACATTTCCGGCGGCCTCGCAAGATCAGAAGGTCTTGTGCGAAACCGCCGCCCGAAGCATGATCCGCCCGTGGCAGCCACGACCCAGACAATGCAACAAACCAAAGCCTCCGGCGCGGACCACGTCCGACGCGAGTTGCGCGTCCTCGACATCTATCGCGTATTCCAGGCGCTGGTGTATGTCGCGTTGTCGCTCAGCAGCCTGGCATTCACCTGGATGCCACTGCGTAATCCGGTCGTCGCGCGCGCCACCGCCCTGGTCTATCTGCTGTTCGCGGTGATCGCGCTGGTGCGCGATGTGCGCGGTGCGCGCATGCAGGTGTCCGTCACCACTGCTTTCCTCAGCGTGGATGTGGCCGCGGCATTCCTTGCCGCGTTGACGATTCCCGCGGCGCACACCGGCATCGCCGCGATGCTGTGGATCAACGTGGGCGCGGCCGCGTTGCTGTTGTCGCCGCGCCTCGGCGGCCTGTTTGCGGCACTCGCCACGCTGGCGATGATCGCACAGGCGCTGCTGGCAACCGGTGAAATCGACACCAGCCGCACCCTGCTCGAAGCAGGCCTGTTCGGCGTAGCCTACTTCGCCATCGCGGCTTTCTGCATTGGTATGGGCACCCAGATGCGGGCCAGTGAGGCGTTGGCCGAACAACGCGGCACCGACCTCGCCAATCTGTCCCAGGTCAACGACTTGATCATCCGCCGCATGCGTACCGGCGTGCTGCTGGTGGACGACGCCAACCACATCCATCAGATCAACGAATCGGCGTGGATGCTGCTCGGCAATCCGGGCATCGAACAGCGCGATCTCGGCACGGTGGCTCCGGAGCTTTCACGCCGCCTCTACCATTGGCGCACTTCCCACGAGCACGACTCCAACGCCGTCGCGCTTGCCGAGGGCGCGCCGGAAATCATCCCGCGCTTCACGCGCTTGTCGTCGCACGACGACTCTTTCGTGCTGATCTTCCTGGACGACACCTCGCTGGTCTCCCAGCGCGCCGAACAGCTTACGCTGACCACGTTGGGTCGTCTGTCGGCGTCGATCGCGCACGAGATCCGCAATCCGCTCGCCGCCATCCGTTACTCGGCGCAACTGCTGGCCGAGTCCGAGGACATCGGCGATGCCGACCAGCGCATGGTGGAAATCATCAACAACCATTGCGGGCGCGTCAACGAAATCATCGAGAACATCCTGCAACTGTCGCGGCGTGAACGTTCGCGTCCCGAATTGCTGGACCTCAACGGCTGGGCGGTGCGCTTCGTCGACGAGTACAAGGAAAGCAACGACATCGGATCGGACAGCCTGCGTCCGCTGCTGTATCCGCGTCCGGTGGAGGCATTGGCCGATCCACAGCACCTGCAGCAGGTGGTCTGGAACCTCGTCCAGAACGCGTTGCGTTACGGACGCCTGCCGGATGAACCCTCACGTGTGATGGTGGTCGCGCGCCTCGCCAGTGACCTGGGTCCGCCCCTGCTGGAAGTGATCGACCGCGGCCCCGGCATCCCGCCCAAGGTTGCGGCCCAGATCTTCGAGCCGTTCTTCACTACCCACCAGTACGGCACGGGACTCGGCCTTTATCTTGCCAAGCAGATGTGCGAAGCCAGCCAGGCCAACCTCGAATACGTGCCCGTCGCGGGCGGCGGCAGTTGCTTCCGCATCACCCTCACGGCGCCGGTGCGCGTGCCGATGGGGGCGGAAGTGTGACGGACTGGGTGTCGCAACGTGGCATTGCCGCGTGCACCCGGTTACCCTCTTGCCCGAAGGGCTGAACGGACCGGGGCAGGCATGACCAAGCAAACAGTACTGGTCGTCGACGACGAGCGGGATATCAGGGAACTGCTCAGCATCACGCTGGGACGCATGGATCTCAACGTCGACGCCGCAGCCAGCGTCGGTGACGCGAAAAAGATGCTGGGCGAAGTGCGCTACGACCTGTGCTTCACCGATATGCGCCTGCCGGACGGCACGGGCCAGGAACTGATCGAGTTGATCGCGCACGAGCATCCCGACACGCCGGTGGCGATGATCACGGCCTACGGCAATGTCGAGGCCGCAGTGGACGCGCTGAAAGCCGGCGCGTTCGACTTCGTCAGCAAGCCGGTGGATATCCACATGCTCAGACGCTTGGTGCAAACCGCGCTGCGCGTTGGCAAGCCCGACGAGTCCGGCGACGACGGCGCCCAGGTCAGCCGCTTGATCGGCGAATCGGCCGCCTTGAAGGAAGTGCGCGCGCGCATCGCCAAGGTCGCGCGCAGTCAGGCACCGATCTACATCAGTGGCGAATCCGGCGTCGGCAAGGAACTGGTGGCGCGTTCGATCCACGAGCTCGGACCGCGCGCAGCCGGCCCCTTCGTTCCGGTCAACTGCGGCGCGATCCCCTCGGAGCTGATGGAAAGCGAATTCTTCGGTCACAAGAAGGGTTCCTTCACCGGCGCGCACGCCGACAAGGAAGGTCTGTTCCAGACCGCAGGCGCCGGCACGCTGTTCCTCGATGAAGTTGCGGAGCTGCCGATCCAGATGCAGGTCAAGCTTCTGCGCGTGATCCAGGAGAAGGCGGTGCGCCCGATCGGCGGGCGCGGCGAGGTGCCGGTGGACGTGCGTATCCTTTCGGCCACCCACAAGGACCTCGCGCGTCTGGTGCAGACCGGGCAATTCCGGCAGGATCTCTACTACCGCATCAACGTCATCGAGCTGCGTGTGCCGCCGTTGCGCGAACGCGCAGGCGACATCCCGCTGCTGGCCGCGCACATCCTGAAACGGCTCGCGGAACAAGCCGGTGTGACAGCGCCCATGTTGCAGCCGAAGGCGCTGGAGGCACTCGCCGACTACGACTTTCCCGGTAACGTGCGGGAACTCGAAAACGTGCTGGAGCGCGCAATCGCACTATGCGAGGACGACGTGATCGAACCCGCCGACCTGATGCTGGAAACGTTCGCCGGGCACGAAGACGAAGATGATGCAGAGCCCTTCGATGACGAACCACTGCCCGAAGGCAGCGACAACGGGGTCGGACTGGACGATTACATTTCCAACATCGAACGCGACGCCATCCTGAAGGCGCTCAAGGAAACCCGCTACAACAAGACCGCGGCCGCCCGGAGACTCGGCATCACGTTTCGCGCCTTGCGCTACAAGCTGAAGAAGCTCGACATCGACTAAAACCGGGACTCGGGACTCGGGACTCGGGACTTGGGAAAGCGTAAATGCTTGCACCCCCTTCCGAAGGAAGGGAGTCGCCGCGCAGCGGCGGGGGGATGCCTTCGCGCGCGGATCGAAAAGCCAACCCCCCTCTCGCGCTACGCGTGCGTTCGCTCACTCGCGCCACCCTTGGCGCTCGCCCTCTGGGCCGGCTGATGCCGTTCACAGCCGATCCAGTCGGCCGTAGTCGCTCCGCCCTTCGCAAACGAAGGGAGAAGCAAGGCAACATCATTTCGCGGGATACGCCGTCATCGAATATGGCTGGTCGGCGGCTCGCGTGGCCCAGGTCTTGTCCGGTTCGGCTTGCATCGTGAAGTGCAACGTACCGCCGCGCGTGATTTCCGCATACGTCAGGTAATCGCGCTGCAGCGGTTTGCCGTCAAGCATGACCGCCCCGACCCAGGGA
>JBOHYV010000219.1:0-4768 GCA_050738135.1 Rhodanobacteraceae bacterium
CAACTGCAGTTCGCGTACCGGCCAGCGATCGGACGCGAACCAGCCCTGCAACACGCCCACCACCGGCAACGCGACCAGCGTGAGCGCGATCAGCCAGGCGGCGAGCCGCAAGGAGACGATGCCCTTCACTTTGCGCCTCCTTCGGAGCCGGGACTCGGGACTCGGGACTCGGGACTCGCAGAAGCCGAAGCCTCGCCTTCGCGCGTTCGGGATTCCAGACCGACTTGCTTTGACTTGTTGCTACCGGAAGCAGGCTGTTCCGAGTCCCGAGCCCCGAGTCCCGAGTCCCGATCAAAGCTCGTCTCCAGCACCCGCCAGCACAATTCCTGGTAATCGATGCCGACTTGGGCCGCAGCCTTCGGCACCAGCGAATGCGAGGTCATGCCGGGCGCGGTGTTCACTTCAAGCAGCCAATTGCGGCCCTGCCGGTCGCGCATCACGTCGACGCGGCCCCAGCCCGCACACGCCAAGGCGTCGAACGCGCGCAGCGCCAGCGCACGCAGGCCGGCTTCGGCTTCGCCTTCGAGGCCGGGGCATAGGTATTGCGTGTCCTCGGCGACGTACTTGGCGTTGTAGTCGTAGTACTCGCCCTTGGGCACGATCCTGATGCTGGGCAGCACGTCGTCCTGCAGGATCGAAACCGTGAATTCATCGCCTTCGATCAATTGCTCGACGATCAGGTCGCCGGGATAGCGCTGCGCCAGCGCCACCGCGTCGTCCAGGTCCCTTTCCTCGAACACCCGCGAGACACCCACGCTGGAACCTTCACACGCCGGTTTGACGATCAACGGAAAACCGATCTCGCGCGCGGCCACGTGCACATGCATATCGCCACCGCGCGGCAACGGCACGAAGTTCGGAGTCGGCAAACCGAGCGCATTCCACACCCATTTGCTGCGCACCTTGTCCATCGAAAGCGCGGAGCCCAGCACGCGGGAACCCGTGTACGGAATGTGCAGGGAATCCAGCGCGCCCTGCAGCACACCGTCCTCGCCACCGCCGTGCTGGCCGTGCAGGATGTTGAACACCCGCGCGAAGTGGCCAGCGCGCACCGCATCCAGCAACGCGGGAATGCCGTCGATCGCGTGCACATCCACCCCGCGGCCCTTGAGCGCCGCCAGCACGCCCTTGCCGGAATCCAGCGACACCTCGCGCTCGGCGGAACTGCCACCCATCACGACCGCGACGCGGCCGAAGTCGCGGGCGTCGGTGATGCGCTTGGCGCCGGGACTCGGGACTCGGGCCTCGGGACTCGGAGAAGAGTCGGGACTCGGGACTCGGGACTCGGGACTCGAAGAAGCGGAAGCATTGCGTTCAGACGGTGCCGAAAATCGGACAGCTTCATTCGCCGCGGAGTCTCCACGACACGGCTGTTGCGAGTCCCGAGTCCCGAGCCCCGAGTCCCGCTTGTCAGGTTTCGTCGCCATCACACGCCACCGCCCGTTTTCAAGCTGCCCGCCGTCGCCAGCTCCGCCGCGGCCGCCCCGATATCACCGGCGCCGAGCAGCAGCACCAAGTCGCCGTCGCGCAGCAATGCGGGCAGGGTTTCGCGCAGCTCACGGGGATGCTCGATGAACACCGGATCGACCTTGCCGCGCGCGCGGACCGCACGCGCCAGCGCGCGCCCGTCGGCACCTGCTATCGGCGCTTCGCCTGCGGGATAGACATCCGTCAACACCAGCGCATCGGCCTCGCACAGCACGCCCGCGAAATCGTCCAGCAGATCGCGCGTGCGGGTGTAGCGGTGCGGCTGAAACACGATCACCAGCCGCCGGTCGGGCCAGCCCTCGCGTGCGGCCTGCATCACCGCGGCGATTTCGCGCGGGTGATGGCCATAGTCGTCCACCAGCATCACCGTGCCGCCATCGACCGGCAGCTCACCGTTGATGTGGAAGCGTCGGTCCACGCCCTGGAAGCGCTCCAGCGCTTGCGCGATCGCGAACGGCTCGATGCCCAGATGCCAGCCGAGGGTGGCTGCCGCCAGCGCATTCAGCACGTTGTGGCGACCCGGCAGGTTCAAGCTCACCGGCAACGGCGGCTGGTCCGGCAACATCAGATCGAAGCGCATGCGCGCGCCTTCCGCACGCAGGTTGCCGCCACGTACGTCGGCGGCACGTTCGATCGCGTAGGTCAGGGTCGAACGCGGCGCGTGTTGCGCCAACTCCGCGACCTCGACGTCGTCCACGCACAGCACCGCGAGGCCGTAGAACGGCAACCGATGCAGGAAGTCCATGAATGCCTGCTTGAGCTCGGCAAAATCACCGTGGTAATGGTCCAGATGGTCCGCGTCGATATTGGTGACGATCGCCGCGACAGGCGAGAGTTTCAGAAACGAGCCGTCGGACTCATCGGCCTCCGCCACGAGGTAATCGCCCGCACCGAGTCGCGCGTGCGCGCCGGCGGAGAGAAGTTGCCCGCCGATCACGAAGGTCGGGTCATAGCCCGCCTCGGCCAGCACACTGGCGACGAGGCTGGTCGTCGTGGTCTTGCCGTGGGTGCCGGCGACCGCGATGCCGCGCCGGAAGCGCATCAATTCACCGAGCATTTCGGCGCGCGGCACCACCGGGATGCGGCGCGCTTCGGCCGCCGCGAGTTCCGTGTTGTCGGGCTTGATCGCGCTTGACACCACCACCGCGTCGATGTTGGCGACGTGCTCGGCAGCGTGGCCGATCGCCACGTCAATACCCATGCTGGCGAGGCGCTCGGTGACCGGTGAAGCCGCACGATCGGAACCCGACACGGCATAGCCGAGCGTGTGCAGCACCTCGGCGATGCCGCTCATGCCGGCGCCGCCGATGCCGATGAAGTGCACGCGGCGGAAACCCTGCATGATGTCGCCGTGCGGTGGCAGACGACGGGTCGTCATGCGGCCACCTCCAGGCAACGTTGCGCGATCACATCGGCGGCATGGGGCTTGGCGAGCGTGCGCGCGGCGTTGGCCATGGCAAGGCGCTTGTCGGCATCGCGCAACAGCCGCTCCAGCGTTCCGGCGAAGCGCGCCGGATCGAAATCGCGATCCTGCACCAGTTCGGCCGCGCCGATCGCAACGAAACCTTCGGCGTTTCTGGTCTGGTGATCGTCAACCGCATGCGGGAACGGCAGCAAAATCGCGCCCAGTCCGGCGGCCGCAATTTCCGCAAGTGTCAGCGCGCCGGCGCGGCATACCACCAGGTCGGCCCATGCATACGCCGATGTCATGTCCGCAATGAATGGTTCGACCTTCGCCTGCACATCCACCCGCACGTAGACGTCGCGGGTCGCCGCGAGGTGGGCAACACCGCACTGATGCAGCACTTCGGGACGGCGATCCGCCGGTATCAGCGACAACGCATGGGGCAGCCCGAGGTTCAACGTGCGCGCGCCGAGGCTGCCGCCCACCACCAGCAGATGCGGCGCGCCGGAGCGGCCGGCGAAACGTGTTTCAGGCGCGGGCAGCGCCGCGATCCCGGCACGCACCGGGTTGCCGGTCCATTCGGCGTGCAACTTTTCCGGAAAGGCGTCGGGGAAACCGCTCATCACGCGTCGCGCGCAGCGCGCCAACACACGATTGGTGAATCCGGCGACACGGTTCTGCTCGTGCACCAGCAATGGCCGACGCTGCAGCCACGCCGCGATCCCGCCCGGGCCGGCCACATAGCCGCCCAGCGACAACACGCTGCGCGGCCGGACGTCGCGCAGCGCGCGCCACGCGGCGAACATCGCGCGCATCAACATCCAAGGCGCCGCCATCCGTTGAAGCAGCCCCTTGCCGCGCAGGCCGCTGACCCGAAGCGTGCGCATTTCGAGGTGGTGCTCCGGCACGATGCGGTTTTCCATCCCGCCCTCGGCACCCAGCCACAACACCGGCACGTCGCGGGCGCGCAACGCCGCGGCCACCGCGAGCCCGGGGAAAATGTGGCCACCGGTGCCGCCGGCCATGATCAGCACGGGCGCTTGCACGTTCATGCACGCACCTTTTCGAGGACGGGTTCGACGCGCGCGCGAGCGGCCAAAGGCAATTCCGCCGAGGGCCGATCGGTCGCGACCGCATTTGTCGATGAGCCGGTCGTCCGCCGCGTCGTCCGCCGCGCATCCTCGGCAAGATGGATCTCGTAGCCCGCCCGCAACAGCACCCCCAGCATGATGCAAGTCATCAACGTGCTGGACCCACCGGAGCTGATCAGCGGCAGGGTCAGGCCCTTGGTCGGCAACACACCGAGATTCACGCCGACCGAAACCAGCGACTGCAGGCCGAGCAACAGCGAAATGCCGTACGCGACATAGCCCGCACGGTGCTGGCCGACTTCCACGCCGCGCAACCCGAGTTGCAGGCCGCGCCCGACCAGCAATGCGAACAACCCCAGCACGAACAGCACGCCGACGAAGCCGAGTTCCTCGGCGATCACCGCAAGGATGAAATCGGTATGCGCCTCCGGCAGATAAAACAACTTCTGCACGCTGCCGCCGAGGCCTACCCCGAACCACTTGCCTCGACCCACCGCGATCAACGCCTGGGTCAACTGGAAGCCGTTGTCGAATGGATCCTTCCAGGGATCCAGGAACGAGGTCAGGCGCTGCACGCGATAATCGGTGGACAGCGCCAACCACGCGCCCAGCGGAATCATCGGCAGGCCCATGATCACGAGGTTGCGCATGCGCGCACCCGCGAGCCAAAGCATGCCGATCGTGACCACGCCGATCAGTGCAGCCGAACCGAAATCGGGCTGCGCAAGCAGCAGGACGGCGGTCAAGCCCGCCACCGCCACCGGCTTCACCGCGCCTAGGAATT
>JBOHYV010000220.1:0-4745 GCA_050738135.1 Rhodanobacteraceae bacterium
GGGCCTGGGTGCTTGCGCAGCCAGTCCACGCACTGCCGGATAATCAGTGCCGACTGCCGCATTTCGGCCATGCGCACCAGATAGCGATCGTAGCAATCGCCGCGCGTGCCGACCGGGATGTCGAAATCGACCTCGGCGTATTTCGCGTACGGCTGCTTCTTGCGCAGGTCCCATTCGACCCCCGACGCGCGCAGCATCGGCCCGCTCATGCCGAGCGCGACGGCGCGTTCGGGGCTGACGATACCGATGTCGACGGTACGTTGTTTCCAGATGCGGTTGTCGGTCAGGAGCTCCTCGTACTCATCGACCTTGTGCTGGAAATCGGCGCTGAACGCGTCCAGGAAATCCAGCATCGAACCTTCGCGCCACGCATTCATGCGCGCCAGGTCCTTGCCCTTGTGCCAGGGCGACTCGTGGTACTGGATCATCTTGCCGGGCAGGTCGCGATACACGCCGCCGGGACGGTAGTACGTGGCATGCATGCGCGTGCCCGACACCGCCTCGTACACGTCCATCAATTCCTCGCGTTCACGGAACGCATACAGGAATACCGCCATCGCGCCGAGATCGAGCGCATTGGAACCGACCCACATCAGGTGGTTGAGGATGCGGGTGATCTCGTCGAACATCGTGCGGATCCACAGCGCGCGCTCGGGTGGTTCGACGCCGATCAACTGTTCGATGGCACGCACGTAGGCGTGTTCGTTGCACATCATCGACACATAATCGAGCCGGTCCATGTAGCCGATCGAATGATTGAACGGCTTGGATTCGGCCAGCTTCTCGGTGGCGCGGTGCAGCAGCCCGATATGCGGGTCGATCCGGATGATGGTTTCGCCCTCCATCTCCATGACCAGACGCAGCACGCCGTGCGAGGCCGGATGCTGCGGCCCGAAGTTCATCGTGTAGCTGCGGATTTCGGCGGCGTCGGCGGCATGCATCGGGTCGGCCATCTCAGTTGTCCTGCCAGTCGTCGGCGGCTTCCTCGCGCGCCGTCTTCCAGCGCGAATCCTCGCGTACCACGCGCGCCACAGTCACCCGCGGCGTCACCGAAGTGACGGGTTCGTACACCACGCGCCTGGCTTCGGGGTCGTAGCGCACCTCGACGTTGCCGATCAGCGGAAAATCCTTGCGGAACGGATGCCCGACAAACCCGTAGTCGGTCAGGATGCGACGCAGGTCCGGATGACCCTCATAGACGATGCCGTACAGATCGAAGGCCTCGCGCTCGTACCAGTTGGCGGACGGCCACACGTCGATGAGCGTGGGCAGCGCCGGCAAGGCATCCTCCGGGGCAAAGCAACGCACCCGCAGGCGGGTGTTGTACTCGTACGAGAGCAGGTGCACCACCGAAGCGAAACGTCGCAGGAACTGCGGGTGTTGCGGTCGATCCTCCCAGCCGAAGCGGCCCTGCATGTTGTCGCCCTGCACGCCGCGCCCGAACCCTTCCGAAGTGGCGGTGTCCGAGCCCGCCCATTCGTCTTCGCCGAAGCCGAGGAAGTCGACGCCGCACAGGTCGCTCAGTTGCGCAAAGCGAAACTCCGCGTCGTCGCGCAGCACGGTGCATACCCCGACAAGTTGCGCCGGTGCGACTTCGATCGTTGCCTGCGCGTGCGATACATCGACGTTGGCGATGCGGTCGCCGAAATGCGTGCGCAATCGATCGGCCAGCTGTTCGGGAGTCGTTTGGATCATGCGGATCAGGACCGCGCAATGGTGTTGGTACGGCGGATCTTCTTCTGCAGTTGCAGAATCCCGTAAACCAGCGCCTCGGCGGTCGGTGGGCAGCCCGGCACGTACACGTCCACGGGCACGATCCGGTCGCAGCCGCGCACCACCGAATACGAATAGTGGTAATACCCACCGCCATTGGCGCAGCTGCCCATCGAGATCACCCATTTGGGCTCGGGCATCTGGTCGTACACCTTGCGCAACGCCGGCGCCATCTTGTTGACCAGCGTGCCGGCCACGATCATCACGTCGGACTGGCGCGGACTGGGCCGGAAGATCACGCCGTAGCGGTCAAGATCGAGCCGCGATGCACCCGCGTGCATCATTTCCACCGCGCAACAGGCAAGGCCGAAGGTCATCGGCCACATCGAGCCGGTGCGTGCCCAGTTGAACAGCGCATCCACCGTGGTCACGCCGAAGCCACGCTGCATGACCGGGTTGTCGGCCTCGGGGCGCAGGATGTCGTCCACCTTGCCGATCGGCAGCGGGTTGTGCATCACCTTGTCGATGGTTGAGATCAGACCCATCCAATCACCACTGAAGTGCAGCCACCACGCAGGTCATGGAAGGCCTGGCCGCGCATCGAGCGTGCTGTTTGCGCTCGGTGCGACGAAGCCGAGTCCGGGCGTGTACCGGACCCGGCGTGCGCTGGCGAGTCAGGGACAGACTCGTCCAGCGCTTTGGAAAAGCTCAATCCCATTCAAGCGCACCCTTCTTCCAGACGTACACATAGCCCACGACCAGCAGCAGCAGGAACGTGAACATTTCAATCAGTGCGGTAATGCCGATCTTCGAGAACACCGTCGCCCACGGAAACAGGAACGCGATTTCCAGATCGAACAGGATGAACAGTATCGCGACCAGGTAGTAACGCACGTCGAACCTCATGCGCGCGCCTTCGAAGGCCTCGAAGCCGCACTCGTAGGGCGAGTACTTTTCCGCACTGGGGCGCCGCGGCCCCGCGACCCAGCCGATCGCGAGCAGCGCGACGCCGACGACGCCGGCGACGCACAGAAACAGAAGGATGGGCCAGTAACCAGCAAACATGCGTTCGATCCACGTTAACCTCAGGATTTTCTCACGCACCGGCGCGTGTAGCAATCCGCGCGCGCCCTGCTGGTGAATGCAGCGGCCAGCCGCCCGATTGATTCGATGGCCCGGCCGAGCATCGCCTGCAAGCGTCCGGGTACACGCCAGCGCCACCATCACATTCCGGAAATGGGCCGGATCATCACCCAGGATGGTTGCCTTGCGGTCCTGCAACCATTTCTCGGCCGCGCGAGAGTCGCCTATGTGTATGTCCCACACGGATTCAGGCACTCCGCCGAAATACTGCGCATCATTGATCCACACGCGCCCGAAGTTTTTCCTTCTCCCTCGGGGAGAAGGGGATCGAGGGGGATGGCTCCTCGATCACACGGAAGCTTCCCCCGCGCTTCGTGCGACTCCGCAACTGCTTCCCCCTTCGGCACGAAGCGCGGAGCGACAGCGAACGCGCGCGCAGCGCGATGAGTGGGATGGCTCTTCGCTGCGCCTGGCTGCATCCCCCGATGCTTCGCATCGACCCTCTTCGTTCCGAAGGGGGTGCAGCGACCGTGAACCACACCTTCACCACTTCGTTGCCGCGCGCGATCGGGATCGGACGCGCTGGCCCCATTGATGGACATCGCACGTTCGGCGCTGCAACAAAAAACCCCGCTGTTATGCGGGGTTCAAGGGTTTCGTGCGACGTTGTGAAACTTGCCGAAACACTGCATTGGTGCCCAAGAGGGGACTCGAACCCCCACGGAGTTACCCGCTACCACCTCAAGGTAGTGCGTCTACCAAATTCCGCCACCTGGGCAAAGGTACCCGTCCCTGGGATCCGCCCGGCACATCCATGTGCCGGATTTTCCGAAAGAGCAAGAAGTCAAATCCATGGGATCCGCCGGGCACATCCACTGTGCGCGATTTTTCACCAAAGCAAAAACTCGAATCAATGCGAACTGGCTGGCGCGCCGCTGGTCGGTGCGGAACTCGCGGGCGCGGACGTTTTTGCAGGTGCGCTGGGCACTTCCGATTTCGCGGCGTTTGCCGAAGTCGGCGCGACCGGGACTTCAGAATGCTGGATCGGCACCGAAGAGGCCGGCGCGCTGCTTGCGACAGGAGCGCTGCCTGCCGGGGCGCTGGCCGCGAGCGCATGTATGTTCGGTGAAGTGGCTGCCGCCGCCGAAGCGGATGACGCCGGCGTCACGACACCGGCCATCACGCCCAACGTTTGCTTGGGCTGCGGCGCGATCCCGTGATGGCTGAGATAAATGCCCATGCCAAGGCTGATGATGAAAAATACCGTCGCCAATACGCCCGTGGTGCGGGTGAGAAAACTGGCCGAACCGCGCGCGCCGAACACCGTGCCGGATGCACCGCCGCCGAAGCTTGCCCCGGCGTTGGCGCCATCGCCGCGTTGCATCAGGATCAGCACGATCATCGCCGCGGCGATGAGCACGTAGAAGACGCTGAATATCGTGAACAGCATGTGTTGTTCCCGTGCGGACGCAGGTTTCAGCCCGCGGCCGCACAAATCGAAAGAAAATCGGCGGCCTGCAAGGACGCGCCACCGATCAGGCCGCCGTCGATATCTGCTTGAGCGAACAACTCGGCGGCGTTGCCGGGTTTGACGCTGCCGCCATAAACGATGCGGGTCGAACCGGCAATTCTAGCATCGTCATGGGCAAGCTGGCTACGCAGCAGCGCGTGGACTTCCTGGGCTTGCGCGGGGCTGGCGTTGCGGCCGGTGCCGATGGCCCAGACCGGCTCATAGGCAAGCACGATCCGCTCGAACGCGGCGATACCGCAGTGCGCCACCACCGCGCCGAGCTGGCGCGATACCACGTCGCCGGTTCGCCCCGCATCGCGCTCCTCGAGCGTTTCGCCGACGCACAGCACGGGCGTGAGGTCGTGTGCAAGCGCCTGCGCGGTCTTCGCGGCGACTTGCTCGTCCGTCTCACGGTGGTAGTGGCGGCGTTCGGAATGCC
>JBOHYV010000221.1:0-4734 GCA_050738135.1 Rhodanobacteraceae bacterium
GGCATTCGCGAGGCCTGATCCGCGGCAAGCCATCCATGGTCCGCGCCGACAGGTGTTTTCGACACGCCGTTGGCCCGTTTTCAACCCGTACCGCACGCGTGCGCCACCCTTGGCGCCTCGCGGCACTCCAAGAGCTTAATGCATATACGGTGCCATGCGTACAGGACTTGCCGCCACCATGCGAATTTCGTGACCTGCTGCCGCAGGGCCCGCGGCAGGGCGGGAATTCGGGCTGCGGACCCGGGCCCAGGGCCTGTTCACGCTATACCAAACGCGGCTCGCTTGGTATAGCGTGAACAGGCCCTAATGCAACACGCTGCCGATGCGGTGCAAGCCGGCCAGGCTGAACCAGATCAGGAAGGCCTTGCCGGCCAGGTTCTGCTCCGGAACGAAGCCCCAGAAGCGGCTGTCATCGCTGTCGTCCCGGTTGTCGCCCATCGCGAAGTAATGACCCTTGGGCACCACCCATCGGCAACCGCCATCGGGCAACCGGGTGCCGCCCGAACCCAGGCAGGGGTAGGACTCGATGTAGGCGAATTGCAGGATGTGGTGTTTGACGACTCCCAGCGTTTCCGAGTACTCCCTGACCGGCGCCATCATCGGGTTCTCTTCCATGCGCACGCTGACCTTGTCGGTACCCTGGTAGGGACCGATCAGGGTCTGCGGCATCGGTTTGCCATCGACGTAAATCTGCTCGCCGCGGACAACGATGATGTCGCCCGGCAATCCGATGATCCGCTTGATGTAGTCCTCCCTGGGCACCGGCGTGGTGCAGGTCGGGTCACCTCCCCGCACGATGGCGCCATTGGCCTGATGGCAGGTGTACCCCGGGTAACGAAACACCGCGATGTCGCCGCGCTGCGGCTCCCCGGTCGCGAGGACCTTGGTATTGGTCACGGGCAGGCGCAGGCCATAGGCGAACTTGTTGACCAGCACGAAATCGCCGACCAGCAGGGTCGGCATCATCGAGCCGGAGGGAATCCGGAACGGTTCGAGCAGGAAGGTGCGAAACAACAACACCGCCAGGATCACGGGAAAGAAAGAGCGTGCGTAATCGACCAGAACCGGCGTGTGCGGCTTCTCCCCATCTGCGACAGCGCGCGCGCGACGGCGGTGCTTGAACAGCAGCAGGTCGCCCAACCAGATCACGAAGAACGCGGCGGTCACCAACACCAGCGCCAGCGCGAAATCGGAAGTCGCGTACCAGATGTATACGCAGATGGCGACGATTGCCACCAGCACCGCGACGCCCCATGCATCTTTCTTCACTGCGTGTTCCTTGTTTGCGCGCGTAGCGCGGTTTCGCCGCGTGTCATCGTCATGCCGGCAGAGGCTGGCATCCAGTGTCTTTGGTCATCGGGGGCCACTTCGACTTCGGGTGGCATCCCCCCGATGCCGCCCTTGCGGACGGCATCGACCCCCTTCCTCCGGAAGGGGGTGTTCGGCTCCGTGCCCTGCCGAGCCGCCCCGAGTCCCGAGTCCCGAGTCCCGAGTCCGGGTCACGAGTCCCGGGCCCCGGCTCCATTCACTTATCGGTTCGCAGCACTGCGAGAAATGCTTCCTGCGGAATCTCGACGCGGCCGACCTGTTTCATGCGTTTCTTGCCTGCCTTCTGTTTCTCCAGCAGCTTGTGCTTGCGGGTGACATCGCCGCCATAGCACTTGGCCAGCACGTTCTTGCGCAACGCCTTCACGGTGGAGCGCGCGATGACCTGCGCGCCGACCGCAGCCTGGATCGCGACATCGAACATCTGCCGCGGAATCAGTTCACGCATGCGATCGACCAGGTCGCGCCCGCGCCTGTCGGCCTGCGCACGATGCACGATCAGGCTGAGCGCGTCCACCCGGTCGCCGTTGATCAGCACGTCCACGCGTACGAACGGGCCCGCCTCGAAGCGCTCGAAATGATAGTCCATCGAGGCGTAGCCCCGGCTCACCGATTTCAGGCGGTCGAAGAAATCCAGCACCACTTCGGCCAACGGCAACTCGTAGCTGATCCGCACCTGGCTCGCCAGATACTGGATCGAGCGCTGCACCCCGCGCTTCTCCTCGCACAGGGTGATCACGCTGCCGACATGTTCGCCGGGGGTCAGGATGTCGGCGAGGATGATCGGCTCGCGAATCTCGGCGACTTCGTTGGCGGGCGGCAATTTGGCGGGATTGTCGAGATCGAGGATGCTGCCGTCGTTGCGCAGGACCTGATAGACCACGGTCGGTGCGGTGGTGACGAGATCGAGGTTGTATTCACGCTCGAGGCGCTCCTGCACGATTTCCATGTGCAGCAGGCCGAGGAAGCCGCAGCGAAAACCGAAGCCCATTGCCTCGGACGACTCCGGTTCGAAGAACAGTGCGGAATCGTTGAGGCGCAACTTGTCCAGCGCTTCGCGCAACGCCGGAAAATCGTCCGACACCACCGGGAACAAGCCCGCGAATACCCGCGGCTGCATGTGCTGGAAACCGGGCAGAGGCTTCGGCGCAGGATCGGCAGCAAGGGTGAGTGTGTCTCCGACCGGCGCGCCGTGCACGTCCTTGATCGACGCGGACACGAAACCGACTTCACCGGCGCCCAGCTTTTCGGTCTGCTTGCGCTTGGGCGTGAATATCCCGACCTGCTCGACCTCATGCGTGCGTCCGGTCGACATCACCAGCAGTTTGTCGCGCGGCTTGATCTCGCCCTGCATCACCCGCACCAGCGAAACCACGCCGAGGTAATTGTCGAACCACGAGTCGATGATCAGCGCCTGCAACTTGTCGGTGTCGCGCGGCTTCGGCGGCGGGATGCGCGCCACGATCGCCTCCAGCACGTCCACCACGTTCTCGCCGGTCTTGGCGCTGATCGCGACCGCATCGTCGGCGTGGATGCCGATCACCGCCTCGATTTCTTCCTTCACCTTCGGAATATCGGCGGTCGGCAGGTCGATCTTGTTCAGGACCGGCACCACTTCCAGACCCATCTCGACCGCGGTGTAGCAGTTGGCGACCGACTGCGCCTCGACGCCCTGGGCAGCATCGACCACCAGCAACGCACCCTCGCAGGCTGCCAGTGAACGCGAAACTTCATATGAGAAGTCCACATGGCCCGGCGTGTCGATGAAGTTCAGCTCGTAGACCTTGCCGTCGCGCGCGGTGTACGGCAGCGACACCGAACGCGCCTTGATGGTGATGCCGCGCTCGCGCTCGATCGGATTGTCGTCCAGCACCTGCGCGGCCATCTCGCGCTCGGCGAGGCCGCCGCAAATCTGGATGATGCGGTCGGCCAGCGTGGATTTGCCGTGATCGATGTGGGCGATGATCGAGAAATTGCGGATCTGCTGCATGGCGCGCGCGTTGGCGCCCGACGGCGCAAAACCGCGATTATCGCATGGCGGAAGAACCGGGACTCGACGCGGGGGCGGCATCCCCCCGAAGCCGCCCTCCGTGCGGCTTCGGCCCCCTTCCTGCGGAAGGGGGCATTTCGCTTGACGAGTCCCGAGTCCCGAGTCCCGAGTCCCGCTCTCCGCTACATCTCCGCGAACTTGAACGTCGCCCCGCTCGGATCGACCGCCGCCTTCACCGCTGGCTGGTCGGCCTTGTCACCCATGAACAGCACCACCACGCCCTTGAATGAACCTGGCGATGCCAGCTTGAACGCGGTTTCGAGCACTTGCGCGGTGGTCGCGGAGTCCGGACCGCCCGCGGCAATCATGTTGCCCGGCAAAACGGTGGCGGCGACCGTGCCGTTCAGGCTGTCCTGGACGCGCGAGATCGCGCCTTGATTCTCCGGGTACTTGCTCGAAGGCACGAAATAGGCATAAGGCGCATTCGTGACGGTGCCCATGTTTGCGATGACGATCTGCTGCATGTACGGCTGCCAGACCGAAGTCGAGATATTCGCACGCGAGCACGTGTCGTCATCGGAACTGACCGCTGCGGCGGCCGGCGCAGAGGTTCCCGATGTGGCCGGCGCGGAGGTTCCCGAAGCAGCCGCCTGCGCGGCCGCCCGGGGATTCTTGGCCACGCATGCCTTGATAGCCGCATCAACGTCGGTGCTGGTCGGTCGCGTGGCCTTGGCCTGGGTCGTGGCCCCGGTCTGGCCACTCTTCTGGCACGCACTCAGGCCGAGCGTTCCCAGCAGCGCGACGAAGAAGAAGAAAAGTAGTTTGCGCATGACGATCACCTCGATGACTTGCGTGAAACAGCGGAAGCGGCTCCCCTGCCCGACCCGCGCCGATGCTGACGCAGGGCCTTCTGGACAGCCGGGTGGACAAAATCGGAAACGTCACCGCCCAGGCTCGCGATTTCGCGCACCAGCGACGACGAGATGAAGCTCCATTCCTCGGCAGGCGTCAGGAACAGGGTCTCGACCTCGGGAATGAGGTGCCGGTTCATGCTCGCCAACTGGAACTCGTACTCGAAGTCCGATACCGCGCGCAGGCCGCGCAGGATCACGCCGGCACCGCTTTCGGTCACGAATCTGGCCAGCAGGCTGTCGAACCCGCGAACCTCGACATTGGGGATGTCGGAGAGCGCAGCACGCGCAAGTTCGACCCGGTCCGAGAGATCGAACCGCGGAGCCTTGCCGCTCGACTGCGCGACCGCGACGACCACCCTGTCGAACAGCGGTGCGGCACGTGCAACCAGGTCGCCGTGGCCGTGGGTGATCGGATCGAAGGTACCCGGATAGACCGCGATACGAGGATCGAATCGAGCTGGCTTGTCGTTCCCCATGGCCCATTGTGCCAGTTTGCGGCGCGAG
>JBOHYV010000222.1:0-4719 GCA_050738135.1 Rhodanobacteraceae bacterium
TCCGGCCCGATCTGTTTTCCGTCAGCCATGATGACGGCGCTGTTGACCGCATTTTCCAGCTCGCGCACATTGCCGCGCCACGGATGCACCTCGATCGCCTTGAGCGCCTTGGCGGTGAAACCACGCACGCTGCGCCCATGGCGGCTGGCGGCCTGCCCGAGAAAATGCCGTGCCAGCGCCACCACGTCACCGTCGCGCTCGCGCAGGGGCGGCAGCCGGACGGTCACTTCGCTGACCCGATAAAACAGATCCTCGCGAAAGCCTCCGGCGCCGATCAACGCCTTGAGGTCCTGGTGCGTGGCACAGATGATCCGTACATCCACCGGGATCGTTTCGCGCCCGCCGATGCGCTCCACCACCCGCTCCTGCAGAAATCGCAGCAGCTTGGCCTGCAGCGCAATCGACATGTCACCGATTTCGTCCAGCAGCAGGCTGCCCTTGTCGGCCAGCTCGATCTTGCCGCGGGTTTGCTTGTGTGCGCCGGTGTAGGCGCCCTTCTCGTAGCCGAACAGTTCGGCTTCCAGCAGGTTCTCGGGGATGGCTGCGCAATTGATCGCGACGAACGGCCCCTCGCTGCGCGTACTCAGGCGGTGCACCGCGCGCGCGAACAATTCCTTGCCGGTGCCGGTCTCGCCGAGCAGCATGACGGTGGCGTTGGAGGGACTGACCTTTTCGACCAGCCGGCACGCTTCGCGCATCGCCGGGCTGCTGCCGATGATGCCTTCGAGCGTCGAGTCCGCCTGGATTCTGAGTTTGCGGTTTTCGGCTTCCAGTTCACTCACCCGGAACGCGCGGTCCACGATCAGCCGCAGGACCTGCAGATCCAGCGGTTTGGAGCAGAAGTCGTAGGCGCCGCCACCGATGGCCTTGACCGCGTTGTCGCGATCACCGTTGCCGGTGGCCACGATGATCTTCGTATAGGGCGCGCTTTCCAGGATCGCGGCGATCGCCGCGAAGCCCTCGTCGGTGCCGGCCGCGTCGGGAGGCAAGCCCAAATCCTGCAGCACCACCGCCGGCTCGTGCCGGGCCAGCTGCGCGAGCGCCGACTCGCGGTCGCCGGCCACGACCACGTCGTAGTCCTCGAAACTCCAGCGCAACTGTTTCTGCAGACCGACGTCATCCTCGACGATCAACAGACAACGTTTCGACGAACTCATGAGGTGGCCCCCAGCTCATCGGCCGCGGCCGCATCGTCCACCGGCGCAGCCAGCGGCAATTGCAACGCAAACACCGTGCCGCGACCAGGCTTGCTGTCCACACTCACGCTTCCCCCCAACGAGCGCACGTATTCACGGGCCTGATACGCACCGATGCCCATGCCCTTGCTCGCCTTGGTCGTGAAAAATGGCCGGAACAATCGGTTGCGGATGAAATCCTCGTCCATGCCTGCCCCGTCGTCCGCGACTTCGATCACGGCGTGTCCGTTTGCGCAGCGCGCGGTCAGCCTAACATGCCCCTGCGCCGTTGCGGCGTCCTGGGCATTGCGGATCACGTGTCCCAGCACCGTGGCGAGCTGATCAATGTCTGCCCGCACCCACAGTGCCTCGGCGAACGGCTGGTACTCCGGCCGGGGCGGTTGCGCCCGACATTCGCCCAGCGCCTTGTCGATCACCACCGCAACCTTCACGCGCCCGGACGCAGCCGGCGCCGCGCCGCCGCGCAACTGTTCGAGCAGGCGCGTGATGCGGCGCACCGAGTTGTCCACCGTCGCCAGCATGTCGTCCACGAACGCCGGATTGTGCTTGTGGCGCTCGGCATTCTGCAGCAACAGCGCCTGCTGGGCCGCGACATTCTTGAGGTCGTGCATCAGGAAAGCCGTGAGCCGGTTGAAGCCCTCGAACTGGCGCGTCTCGGCCAGACGCCGCGCGTTGGCGGCCTGCGCCAAGGTGCCGGCCACTTGACTGCCGGCGGTCCTGAGCAGGTCAATGTCCTCCCAGTCGATGACCCGGCGCGCGCGCGCATGCGCCAGCACCACGAAGCCCAGCAGACTCTCTTCCAGCACCAGCGGCACCAGCAACCAGGCGCGCGTCAAGCGGGCCAATTCCGCAGGTGCCTGCAAGCGCTGCTCGCCGAGCGGCGAAGCGCCGGTCAAATCGTAAATCCAGTGGCGTTCGCGCATCAGTCCGAACGCGGGATGGCTGGCCGCCAAGGCCAGATCAGCCGGCACCGCCATGTTCCAGTCCGCTTCGGGCGCGAATGTGTCAGCCTCGCTGCGCATGAACAGCGCACCCGCCGGGCTGTCCATGATTTGCGCGACGGCATGCACCGCGCGCAGCGGCAGGTCGGTATCGCTGTCGCTGGCCGACAGGGTGGCCGTCAGTCGCAGCCATTGCTCGCGGTAGTCGTGGCGGAAACTGAAGAAGTTCTTGTGCAGGAACACCCGCAGGCGCGAGCGGGCTTGCCCGGAACTTGCGATCAACAGCACGATCAGCAGCGCGAAGCAGATCAGCGCGATTTCCGCCACCCGCCCCCAGTCGCCGCCGTACAGCCGCACGTAATAACCGCCCACCGCGGTGGCGATGATGTAGAACGCGACCACCAGCAAGCTGGTGGAATAAAACACCGCGCGTCGCGACACGCCCACATCGAGCGACCACTTGCGGTTGCGCGCAGCCGCCACCACCAGCAACGGCGCCGCCAATGCATCGACGAAGCCGCGCGCCGCCCAGGCACTCACGTTGAACTGCCGGTAGAGCACCGCGTAGGAATACAGAAAGATGTCGTAGGCGAACAACACGCCCAGCGCAATCACCAGAAACTTGAGCGCCCAACGCTGCTCGGGTGCGACATTGCGAAAGACCTGCTCCAGAAACACCACGCCGGCCAAGGCCAGCAACAACACACCAGTCAACGGCACGTTGACGCTGAATGTCAGCAGCCCCATCACCGGCAGCAGGCAATACAGGGCCAGCAGAATCCACAACGCCATGGCGCCCGCGCGGAAACCGCGCATGAGTCCGGTCGCAGGCCACGCGCCCAACAGCGAACTCGCGAACGTGAGCCAGGCTCCGTAGCGCAGGACTTCGGCCAGCAACAACCAGTTGACGTCGACCGCGTGTTGCCACTCGGCCCAAGCCAGGAACAGGGCCCACAAGGACGTGACCGCCGTGGCCAGGATCAGCAACGCGCCGGTGCGCTGGCCGCGCCAGCTGAGCGCCAGCAGCGCCGTCACCGCCAGAAACGCGGCGGCGGCGGTCAGATAACCGGCGAGGATGATGATGTGCATGATCTGGTATCGGTTCCGGAAAAACCTTCCATCGTCGTTCCGGGGGCCGCGCCCGCTTCACGGCGCGGCAACCCGGAATCCATGGGGCAGATCCCGAAGACTCAGAAGCTGGATTCCGGGTTGCCGCGCCGATGGGACTGGCGCGGGCCCCGGAACGACCATGGATAGGGTCTTGTGGCACGGCACGCTGGGTTGCGCATTCTCGATTCAAACACGACTCACCGCCTCGCGGCTGGAAACTTCTTCAGCCGCCTGCTTAGCAACACCGGACGTCGAGTCCGGAAAGCGCTTGCGGATATCGGCCACCACACGCTCGGCGGCATGTCCATCCCATAGCGCGGGTTTGCGCCCGTGCGTCCAGCGGCCCGCGAGAATGTCGTCCATCATCGGCACCAGATCGGCCGTCGACACCAGCCGGTTGCTGCCCTCGGTCACGGTGATCGGCCTCTCGGTGGTGGTGCGCAGCGTGAGGCAGGGGATGTCGAGATAAGTCGTTTCTTCCTGCACGCCGCCCGAATCGGTAATGGCCACACGTGCGCCGCACACAAGGTTCATGAAGTCCACATAGCCGAGCGGCTCGACTACCTGCACGCCCGGAGCATCCTTCAGCTTCGCCCACAGGCCGAAGGCTTCCAGACTCTTGCGCGTGCGCGGATGCACCGGAAATACCAGCGGCAGTCGTGCCGCGATCCGGGTCAACTGCTCGACCAACGCCGTCAACGGCGCCGGCGTATCCACATTCGAAGGACGATGCAGGGTTACCACGCCGTAGCCGCGACCCTCCAGCCCCAGCCGGCTGCGCGCGCCGCTGGCCTGGATCCGCTGGCGCATCAGTTCGTACGAATCGATCATGATGTTGCCGACGCGGGTGATCTTGTCGGACGGTACGCCTTCGGCGACGAGGTTTTCGTCCGCGTCCGGCGAGGGCGTCCACAGGATGTCCGCCAGCGTGTCGGTCACCAGCCGGTTGATTTCCTCGGGCATGCGGCGGTCGCGGCTGCGCAAGCCGGCTTCCAGATGCGCCACCGGAATCCACAACTTCGAGCCGACCAGCGAACAGGCCAGCGTCGAGTTGACGTCACCCACCACCACGATCAGGTCCGGCCGATCCACATTGCAGGCCTCTTCGTAGGCCAGCATCACCCCGGCGGTCTGCGCGGCATGGCTGCCGCTGCCCACGCCAAGATGCAAATCCGGTGACGGCAAGCCGAGATCGCGGAAAAACGCCTCGGACATGTTCGCGTCGTAATGCTGGCCGGTATGCACCAGCCGCACGTGGCACCACGGTTGCTTGCCCAACGCGTGGAACAGCGGCGCGACTTTCATGAAGTTCGGCCGCGCGGCCGCGATCAGGTCAATCTTCAGCCGCTGCATGAAACTGCGTTCCTGTCAGGTCTCGAAAAGATATCGGGAAGTGTAGCAAGGCGACCTTCCGCGAGAGCTGAGCCATTGGCTTCATGCTCGCCCAGAAAAAATGATCCGCAGGGCGTAGC
>JBOHYV010000223.1:0-1224 GCA_050738135.1 Rhodanobacteraceae bacterium
TTACGAAGGTGCGTGGTACGGCCTTGCCGCAGGCATCGTCGCCGTGCTGTTGGTGTTGCTGCTGGAAACAATGCTGGCAGCACCGGTGCGTGATCTGGTCGCCAGTTACACGGGCCGCCTGCGCTTTGGCGCATTGTCATGGAGTACGCTCGTGATTACGCTGGCGATTGCGCTGGCGCTCGGCTGGCTGGGTGCGTGGATTGCAAGCAGCAGGCACCTGGCGCGCGCAGCCTGCTGAGGTTCGGCAGAGAAGCTGGGGTCAGAGTGCAATTTCAGAAACCGGGGTCAGAGTGCAATTTCGAACTACAGCTTCAAGCGACGCCGAACGGCAGACGAAATTGCACTCTGACCCCGGTTTCTGACCCCAGTTTCTGCGGCTCCCCGGCTCGCACACTGACCCCGGCTCGCCAAGCATGGATCCATGAACGACATCCTCCGCCACATCGGCAGCGACAATCCGCACGTCATGGTGGTGGACGGTTCCAGGGTCGCGCGTACGCTGATTGCGAGGGTGCTGGAAAAGCAGCTGCCCGGCGTTGTCGTCATTGCCTGCGCCAGCGGCGCCGAGGCCGAACGGGCCCTGCACGATGGCGTGGTGGATCTGGTGACGACCGCATTGCGGCTGCCCGACATGGACGGTGCAGAGCTTGCGCAATACGTGCGCGAACACGCGCCACAGGCCTACATTCCGATCATTGCGGTGTCAGGTGACGTGCAGGAGCGTTTGCAGAATCGTGAAATCGGCGACGCAATCACCGACTATTTCGACAAGGCCGCCGGCTACGCGGCGCTGGCGGATTTCATCCGCGGTTACGTGGCTCCGCCCGATCACGCCGAAGGCAGCGTGTTGTACATCGAAGACAGCCGCGTGGTCGCACTCGCGACCAGCCGGGCGTTGCAACGTTGCGGCCTGACGGTGCACCTGGCGGGCAGTGCCGAAGAGGCGGTCGAATTCCTGGGCGCGGCACACGACCGCGGCGAAATCAGCTTCGACATGGTGTTGACCGATGTGAGCCTGAAGGGCGAGATGTCCGGGGGCGACCTGCTGGAATGGATTCGTCACGACCTGAACCTCGGCAAGGGGCGGCTGCCGGTGCTGGTGATGACCGGTGACGGCAATCCTGCCAATCAGGCTGCGCTCCTGAAAGCCGGGGCCAACGACCTGGTCGAAAAACCGGTGGACGAACGCTTGCTGGTGACGAAGTTGCTGTTCCAGTTGCGCGT
>JBOHYV010000223.1:1324-4719 GCA_050738135.1 Rhodanobacteraceae bacterium
TGGTGATGACCGGTGACGGCAATCCTGCCAATCAGGCTGCGCTCCTGAAAGCCGGGGCCAACGACCTGGTCGAAAAACCGGTGGACGAACGCTTGCTGGTGACGAAGTTGCTGTTCCAGTTGCGCGTGGCGCGACGACGACGCGCACAAACAGCATGAACAAAGACAATCGTCGGCAAAGAACGCGAAGCGCGCAGAGCAACGACATCGTGTATCTCCCTGCGCGTGCCTGGCGTTCTTCGCGGACAAGATGCTCTATGCGGGCAGGGGCATGACCGACGAGCGCCTGAAACTCGAGCCTTCCTGGAAAGCGCGCCTCGCCGATCACTTCGATCGCCCTGACATGCACGCGTTGCGCAACTTCCTGCTCGCTGAAAAGCACGCGGGCAAGCGCATCTATCCCCCCGGCCCGCAGATCTTCGCGGCGCTGGACGCGACCCCTTTCGACGCGGTCCGCGTGGTGATCCTGGGCCAGGATCCGTACCACGGCCCGGGCCAAGCGCACGGCCTGTGCTTTTCGGTGCGCCCGGAGGTACCGCCACCGCCTTCCCTGCAGAACATTTTTGCGGAAATCGATAGCGATCTCGCCATCGCGCGTCCCGATCATGGTTGCCTCACGCCCTGGGCGCATCGCGGTGTGTTGCTGCTCAACTCCGTACTCACCGTGCAGGCCGGTAACCCGGGCTCGCACCAGGGCAAGGGCTGGGAAGGCTTCACCGATCGGGTGATCGACGAGCTGAACCGCAATCGCGAAGGACTGGTGTTCCTGCTGTGGGGCGCCTACGCGCAGGCCAAGGGACGGCTGGTCGACCGGTCACGTCACCTGGTCCTGAATGCCCCGCATCCCTCGCCGCTATCGGCACATCGCGGGTTTCTGGGTTGCCGGCATTTTTCAAAGACCAATCAGTTTCTTGAGTCGAATGGTCAAGCGCCGATCGACTGGTCACTGCCACCCTGCAAGGCTCTACCGGGAGGCGGTTGAGCCGCCGAAGCTGCCACCCGCGGCCAAGCTGTGCGACCGCTGCCTTCGCGTATATAGCTGCCAGGTTGATGCTTGACCACTTCGCGCGATCCTACTGCTCGGCCCATCTGCGCAGCAGATTCTTGTGGGCGCGATTGATGGCATCGAAGGCCGCGTTCCTGCCTTCGCGACGGTAGATGTCCTGTTCCGCTTGCTCGAGGTCCCACAACAGCTCTCGCTCCAGCGGATCGCGAACCAGGCTTTGCACCCACAGGATGGCGTCGTCGCGCGTGCCCTGGGTCACTGGCGCAACGTGGTGCAACGTGTTGGCTGGGTAGGTGATGGCCGAACCCGCTTTTTCCTTGAACTTGTGCCCGATGCCGCCACCCGAGTCGGTCACCAGTTCGCCACCGACATAGCTGTCGGGGCTGGACAAGAACAGGGTCAAGGCAATATCCGTGCGCAAAAATTTGCCTTGGGATCCCATCAGCGGTGCATCGACGTGCGGCCCGTATTCCATGCCCAGGCTATAACGGTTGAATATCACGTAGGTCGCCGATGCGGGCAGGAGTGCCGTCTGCAACAAGCCGTTGCGCAAATATGCGGTGCGGATGATGTCCGCGAGCCGCTCGTACTCCTGGCTGCGACGAGACATCTGCTGGTTGTGCTTCACCTCGCGCGCCGCACCACCGGCGGTGGTCGCCCCATCCTCATAAATCGCAGTCTTCAACCCGGTACGGATGGTGTCGACCTCGGCAGCGGTCAGCATGTCGGGAATGAGCAGGATCAAGTCGATTTTCCGGAAAGTCGTCAGGCGGTGGCGCGTTGAATAACGTCGGGCACAACCTGTGATGGTAACAAGTCCATGATTTGCAGTACACGGGCGGCCCCTCTCCATGACCCATGATCCACGAGGGGATCCCCGTGATTCCAAGCCCCCGCAAGCCTGAACGATTGCAGGATGATCGTGACCCATCTACCTGCCTGGAACCCGCCCGCCCGCGGGCCATGAGCGTCGGCGCATGCCGTCGCCCCTGGAGCCTGACGGTCAACCCGGCTTTGCGCGTGGATTCCCCGTTGCATCAGGTAACAGTGCCGCCACGTGTGGCGCTTGCAGCATGACTCTTGGCGGCTTGCAATTCCTGAACTCACAAGTATAATTTAGCCATCATTCCCGATGCTAAATGGTGCCCGAAGACCCGCGCGCCACGTGGGAACCTTCACGAAGGCTTGGCACTCGAACGTTTGGAGTGCCAATACAGACGAGTGATCACAAGATGAGCGAAGCCCTGGTCGCCAACAACCTGCCGATTCCCAGTGTCGTCGGCAGCCTCGATGCCTACATCGGTGCGGTGCATCGCATCCCCGTGCTGGGTGCCGAAGAAGAACACGAGCTGGCACAGCGTTATCGCGAAGGGGAAGACCTCGACGCGGCACGCAAGCTGGTGATGTCGCACTTGCGTTTCGTGGTGCACGTGGCGCGCGGCTATTCAGGTTATGGCCTGCAGATGGCCGACCTGATCCAGGAAGGCAACATCGGCCTGATGAAGGCGGTCAAGCGCTTCGACCCCGATCACGGTGTGCGTCTGGTCAGCTTTGCGGTGCACTGGATTCGCGCGGAAATGCATGAGTTCATCCTGCGCAACTGGCGAATCGTGAAAGTTGCCACCACCAAGGCGCAACGCAAGCTGTTCTTCAACCTGCGCAAGAGCAAAAAGCGGCTCGGCTGGATGAACATGCAGGAGGTGCGTGCAGTCGCGAAGGATCTGGGCGTGCCCGAGGCGACGGTGCTGGAAATGGAATCGCGGTTGTCCGGACGCGATATCGGGTTCGATGCCCCCAACGAATCCGACGACAATGCGCCGCCGGCACCGGTTGCGTATCTGGAAGACCATGGCGCCGATCCGTACCTCACCGTGGCCGAGGCCGATCAGGAAGAGCACCACCTCGACACCCTGCAGCACGCGCTGGCGAAGCTGGACGACCGCACCCGCGACATCATCCGCCGCCGCTGGCTGGCCGAGGACAAGGCCACCCTGCAGGATCTTGCCAATGATTACGGCGTGTCGGCCGAGCGTATCCGCCAGCTTGAGGCCAATGCGATGAAAAAAATGCGGGGTGTGTTCGCGGCCTGAGAGCCGGGAATCGGGAATCGCAAGAGCCGCCTTCTGGCGGCTCTTCGCTTTGCGATGTCCATCAACCGCGCAGGCGACCTGAAAATTCTTCGTCATTCCGGGGCCGTCGCGGTTTTTGCGACGGAATCCGGAATCTGTTTTCGTGGTGCTGACGCGGGCGATTGAAAGGCAGATTCCGGGTTCATCGCCGATGAAGCCGGCGATGCCCCGGAATGACGATTTTGGTTGTTACGCTTTCCCGAGTCCCGAGTCCCGAGTCCCGAGTCCCGAGTCCCGAGTCCCGAGTCCCGAGTCCCGAGT
>JBOHYV010000224.1:0-4716 GCA_050738135.1 Rhodanobacteraceae bacterium
GGAGTGAGGGGCAGTGGGTGAGGCGGATGGTTCGTCCGCCGGCGAGTGGGAAAGGTAAATGCTGGGGGGTTCACCGAAGGCGCGACGGAACATCGCCGTGAACGCACTGGGGCTTTCGTAACCGACATCAAAAGCAACCGATGTTACTTCTACTGTGTTACTAAACATGCGAAGTTCGCCGCTGTGCCTTTCCGCAGCAAGGACATCGTGACAGGTGTCGAGCGATCACGCGTGCGAGCCGGAAGCGCAGGGTCGCAATCGAGAACGGCTGGTGGCGCTGCATGGGTTCCAGCCCCACGCGGGCGGAAGTCTTCGGGTACGGCAGGTGCCTTGGATCGAGCGCGGTTTTTTTTACTGCCCCGCAAGCGTTCCAACGTCAGGAAGCCGTAGGCGGCGATGCACAGGCTGGCGTGGTGATGAAAGCCGCGCCAGTTGCGTCCTTCGTAGTGGCCCAGACCGAGTTCCTGTTTGAGTTCCAGGTAGTCCCGCTCAATGCGCCAACGGCCTTTGATGGTACCGATGAGTGCTGTGAAGGTGGTTGCTTCAGGCAGCGTCGACAGCCAGTAGCGGAGCGGTTCGGTGTCGCCGCGAGGCCACTCGACCACCAGCCATTCGGGATTCCGGGCTTGGTCGTCGTGGGCGGTGACCACGCGTACGCGTGCAAAGCGACCGGACAGCTTTCCCGCCGCGCCCTGCCGCCAAGCGATGGTGCGATACGCTTGGGCCGGCAGCGCCTGCGCCAAGGCGCGCACGCTGATCGGTCGATGCGCTGCATCGCGCACCACCCTTACACGAGGGCGGCCGCAGGCCGCCGGTGACGGTGGGGCCGCCGGTTGGTGCACACCCCACCACACCGTCGTTTGCGGCCGGACGCCCAATGCATAGATCAGGCTCTGCTCACTCAGCTCATCGCGAAGTGCGCAGTCATCGCCATAGGCGGCATCGCCCAACACCACACCTCGCGGCACGCCGGCAGCGATGGCACCCCGGATCTGCGCGGCGGCGATCTGGTTCTTGCTCATGAACCCCACCGCCGTGGGCACGCCGGCCTCGGCGCACCGCTGCGGATCGTCGGCCCACTCGGCAGGCAGGTACAGCCGATAGGCCAATGGCAGGCTGTTCGAGTCCGTTGCCCACGACAGGCTCACCGCCACCCGACAGTTGTCCGTCTTGCCGGTTTGCCCGCAATACTGGCGCGTCACGCCCACCGAGTGCGTGCCCTTCTTCGGAAAGCCGGTGTCATCGATGATCCAAAAGCAGGACTCGGTTCCGCCGCGCGCAAGAACCGGCAGCACCTGCTCGGCGACCGCGGCCAATAGGGCTTCGTCGCTCCATGCCGACGTCGACACCAGGTGATGCATCGACTGATGAGCCGACCGCACATCCTGCGGCCGCACCCGTGCTGCCATCGGCTCCACGCTCTTGCGTCCGCCGGGCAGCATCAATCCTTGCAGATACCATTGCATCGGTGCCGCCCGATCCGCGTGTTCCATCGCGGCAGCCATCGCCTCGGCATACTGCTCAAAGCGTGTCTCAAGACTGTTGCCCATGGCCCACCTCCGCGCCGTTGCTCGAAGATGGTGCGATCATGCCACAACGTTAGTAACACAGTAGAACTAATGATGGCGCTCGAAACGCATGCGAGTTCGCCCAGGCAGCGGCCGGGTGCGCAGCATGAGCGCGGTACGTCGCGAAATGTTGGTCGCCGTCATTCGGCAACGGGTGGCTCCGGAGAGATGGCCCAGCGCGATCCGCGAGCTGGCGTTGGACTTTGAAGACCGTGCACACAAGGGACTTCTTGGGCCGGACGGCGAGTCCTACGCTGACAGTGCGGCATGGTTGCGCGAGCGCGAGGAGATGCCGCCGCTACACATGGTGCCGAAACTGACTCTGATCCAAGGCGGCAAGCGCGATTGATCAACACGCCACGGCTAGGCCGGCCAGCCGAACGCGCGGTCACCCTGCCGCGTTGCCGTGGTGTCTCTTCAGGGGCGTGAGGGTGCACGATGCCTATTCATATCCGCGACCCGATGGAGTGCGACCCGCAGTGGGTAGACGTGCGGACAAAGAAGCCCATTCGGAAGAAAAAGGATCTCCCGCCCGAGATCCTTGAGATTGCCGGAGTCCTGTCCCGCGAGTTACGCGACTACCTGAAGTCGGGAGCGCCGTCGGGCATCCTTCTTCAGGCTGCTATTGCCGTTGTCCGCGCGCAGCAAGTCATGGCCAGTGACGCCGGCAAGAAAAATCTCGACACGCGCCATGCCGCCCACGGGGGATCTCGCGACAAAGCCAAAGCTATTCGTGAGGTGTGGGCGTCTGGCAAATTCAGTAGCCATAGTGTTTGCGCCGAGCAAGAAGCCGCTGCGCTTGGGATGTCATATGACACTGCGATCAAGGCATTGAGGAACGCGCCAGACCCTAGCCGCTAGCCCCTGCAGGCTAGCCCGTAGCCCCTAGCGGGTATTGTCACCCGTGCTCTGGTGTAAATAATCCATAGCCGTCCTGATTCAACAGAGGCGGTCATATGGAAACCAAAGCAATCGCATCGCGCGCCTATCTGCGCGTTTCTGACATCACCCGAAATCATCGCACTGGCAAGCCGGGCTTGCTGCCGGTCACCGCATCCACGTGGTGGGCATGGGTGAAGACCGGAAAGGCGCCGTCACCGATCAAGCTTTCCCCTGGCTGCACCGTCTGGCGCGAAGCCGACGTGTTGAAGTTCGCCGAGTCACTGGCGCCGCAGCAACAGGAGGCGGCGTGATGAACGGCCCCCAGACACGGCGAAGCCCGCGTGGCGGCGCGAGCTTCGAGGTCGATCAGCAAATTGACTTTGCGCGGCAATTATACGGCGACGCGGAGCGCGCTGCACGTGCTGGCTACCGCGGTGCCACACTGGTGCGAACGCCTCCGTCGCCCCGCGATCCCGTAGCCATCGCACGGGACCTGCACGCCGCAAGCGGTCACTTGGCCGCCCTTGCCGAACTGATTGGCGCCGAACGTTTCAACGCGCAAACACTGACGAACGCCGATGCGCTCCTGGTCGGTGCTGGTCGGTTGATCTGCGAGCTGCGGGCAAGGGGAGTGGCATGAAACCCCGAGCCCTCGCATCGATCTTCAGGCGCACCCATCGGGAAGACGGCGCAGCGCACGAAGACATCCGCGCCCGCCACCTCAAAAGCGGCATGACCCACGACATGGCTGACCTGCTGGTCACCCTGGCCAAGATATTGGACATGCCGCGCGAGGCACGGCACACAATGCCGGCAGGCCGCGCTTTGTGGGCCAAATACATGGCCTACTGCGCGATGGTCGAGACCGACTTCGAGGCCTTCGCACGAAACAAGGCGTTCGATGAGTTCAGGCGCGAATTGCATCGACTCGTCGCCCAAGTCGAGGCCTGTGGGGAGCAGCCATGAACGCGCGCCCCGCGTCATCCCTTCAATCAAGGATTGCCCAAGGTCGCCCCGAGGCCTATGACGGCTCCTCAATGAACACTGACCCTCGCCTAGCCCTGGTGGCTGCCATCCGCGATGCAGGTATTGCGATCGACGAACCCGAGCGCATTGTTGCCGATGGCAAGCTCACCCGGTTCCATGTCGACGGCGATCGGCACGGATCACGCAACGGATGGTGTGTGCTGTTCGATGATGCAGGGGGCGTGGCCGGATCCTTTGGCCATTGGCGCACCGGTATCACCGGCACGTGGCGGCAGGCTCAACGACGCCGAACGTGGCCGCCTACGCGAGGCGACCGCCAAGGCGATGCGCCAACACACGAAGCCGAGCGCGCGCGAACCGCAGAGCGCGCCGCAGCGCGTGCCGTGAAGTTCTGGTCGCAAGCCGCCCAGCCTGATCCCGAACATCCCTACCTGGCCAGGAAGAAGATCAAGGCCCACGGCATCCGGCAGTTGAACGAAAAGCTCGTGATTCCGCTGCGCGACGCCGACGGCAAGTTGTGGTCGGTTGAATTCATCTCGCCAGATGGCGCCAAACGGTTCCTGAGCGGTGGACGCAAGCGCGGATGCTATTTCGGCATGGGTTGCGTCGCACCTGAGCGCGGCGAGTTTTGCATCGCGGAGGGATTCGCCACCGGAGCCAGCATCCACGAGGCGACGGGCAAAGCGGTTGCTGTGGCATTCGACGCCGGGAACCTGGAACCGGTCGCGCGGGTACTCCGGGCGAAGTTTCCGGGCGCGGTGATCACGATATGCGCCGACAACGACACCAGCACGCCGGGTAATCCAGGACTCACCAAGGCCACTCTCGCGGCGCGCGCTGTCGGTGGGTACGTCGCCATCCCGCCGCACGGCTACAACGACTTCAACGATGCGGCGGTCGCGGAGGTGGTCGAATGAGTGCGATCACCCACGCCATCGAGAGAGCGAAACCGGTGACGCCTGCCGGCGTGGTGCAGGTGGATCTGCAGAACCTCATGACGCAGGATTGGCCGGCCGCGCGCTACGTGCTAGAGCCGATTGTCCCGCGCCGTGAGTCGACATTGCTCGGGGGCCATGGCGGCATCGGGAAATCGATGCTCGCGCTGACGCTGGCCGCTCACGTGGCCTGCGGCCGGAAGTGGGGGCCCTTCCCCGCGGTGCAGTGCCGTGCGGCGTACATCAGCCTCGAAGACGAAGCGCCCACGGTACGTTACCGGTTAAGGCGCATCGTCGAGGCCTACAACCTGCCGACGGAATACATCATCGACGCGCTGACCGTG